>CAIPGD010000389.1 GCA_903864485.1 uncultured bacterium
GAACGCATTGGCGGCCAAGGGTCGCGGATCTCAAATTTCCGTCTGATCAGCGCCAGCAACCGGGATTTCCAGCGCCTGATTGATGAGGGCCGATTCCGACTCGATCTGTTCTATCGGGTTAGCGCAGTGACGATCCCGCTACCCCCATTGCGCGATCGCCTCGAAGACATTCCTGCGCTCGCCCGACAAGCGCTGAAGCGCTTCGCGCAACGACACGGTGTTGCAGTCCGCAGGCTCTCGACTGCCGCGATTCAGTTACTGCAGCAACAGGATTGGCCCGGCAATGTGCGCCAGTTGATGCATGTGGTGGAACGCGCCGCGATCTTTGCCGAAACAGATCCCATCGGGCCCACTGACTTCGACTTACAGACTCCCCATAAGCCGGATTCGGTCAGCGAATCATTGACACGGGTTGAAGAAAACCTGATTCGGGCAGCACTCCAGCGCTGTGGTGGCAACAAGAAACGGGCCGCTGCGGAGCTCGGAATCTCGCGTTCGTACCTTTACAAACGGCTGGCTGCACTCGCAGATTTGCCCTTCTCCTGAAGGACTGAGCCGAAAATGTTACTCACAATAATCAGGGCCATGCCGGCCCATCCCAACGCCGGGATCTGATCGCCAAAAAGAACCAGACTATAGAACGAAGCGAAAAGGATCGCGCTGTATTGAAGATTGGCGACAAGGATCGTTGAACCTAGGTTATACGCCCGGGTCATGCAAAGCTGCCCTAACCCGGCCAGAATTCCAATCGGGATCAGCCACCACGCGGCCGACGAAGTCTGCGCGTTCAGGGGGGTGACGCCGGTGAATGCCATCCCAATCAATCCGAGCGCCGCCGAGCCCAATGCAAAATAGAAAACCGTTCGAGCCTCAGGCTCACCCGCCTTGCCCAATGAGGCCACCTGCAGATAGGCCATCGCGGCCGTGACCCCCGATGCCAGACCCAGCAGGCCCCCGAGCCACTGGTCTTGCGCAAGCGTCGGATGCAAGACCATCACAACGCCGCCAAAACTCAGCAAGACCGCGATCATCCTTGGCGCCTGGCGAATCCAGTCGTTGCCTCGGAAAAGGGCAACGCCCAGAATCCACACCACCATCCACATGCTGCTGGTGTAATTCAGCGTCATCGCAGTCGGTAGCGGCAGAACGGTGATGGCGAAAAACCAGGCGGCAAGCGAGAGATTTCCGATCAAACTGCGCCACGCATGCATCCACGGCACGTCGCTACGCATCGCAACGCCTTGCCAACGCATGACGATCCAGACGAGCAAGGTACTGAACACGCCCCGATAAAAGACCAGCTCGGCGGTGGTGAATTCGGCGGAGGCCATCTTGACGCAAACGCCCATGCTCGCAAACAAAAACGCCCCCAACACCATCCAGAAAGCGTGCATCGTGCTGAGGCGTAATCGGATCTCGCAGCGGGTCAACCGCAGCGACGACCCAACTGATGATCGAGGTGTGCTTTGACGGTCGGCCATTCACCCGCGATGATGCTGTAGACGCAGGTGTCTCTAAGGGTTTGCGGTGCCAACGGATGCAAGTTGATTTGGTGGTTGCGCAAGACACCATCCAATCGAGCACCCAAACGCTCGA
>CAIPGD010000390.1 GCA_903864485.1 uncultured bacterium
CCCCTCGGTCTCGTTGGCTGATAGGGCCGCGCGGGGTTTTTTTGAAATTTTTTCAGTGCCCATCTGTCATCCTTTGGCGTGAGAAACGACGAATCGGAATTAATCGCTTGGGTCGATTAACGGAACCCCCGACGTCGGCGGCGATGCTACCTCGCATGCCACGAGCGCGCAATAGCCTCGGCGGCGCGATTTACGCCGTTTCGATTTAATAAGGGCCTAGATTGCTTTGTAATCTTTCAGCGGAACCCTGCGCCCGCGTTATTAATTGCCTTATTCATGTCATAAAGCCATTCACGCTTGGATTCCCCATGGATCTTCACGCCGGTTTTCCCCGGTTAACGTCCGGTGATCCCCCGGTTATCCCCGGTG
Organism: uncultured bacterium; assembly: GCA_903864485.1. Classification (GTDB taxonomy): domain Bacteria; phylum Pseudomonadota; class Gammaproteobacteria; order Burkholderiales; family Burkholderiaceae_E; genus RFPW01. Next base: position 370 of record CAIPGD010000390.1, read on the forward strand.
CTATCCTTGCGCGGGTTGGATTTCTGCTGGAAACAGAACTGTCATGTTGATGTTCGTCCTGGTCGCCGTTGCGATCGTCGTGTTGGTTTCTGCAGTCACCGCCTGGATCTGGTTTTCTCGCGAGGGAGTCCAAAATTCATCTGACGATCCCGAATGGCAAGTCCTGCTGGCCAAACGCGACGAGATCGAAAACGATGCCCTATTGCCGCCCGACACCCGCGAAACCCTTCGCCGGGAATGGGGCGAAATGGCAGCCGCAGTTCTCCCACAGCGCCAGGTGCACGCCGCCTCGAGCAAACCCAGCGGACGCGCTGCCCTTGCGTTGAGCGTTACCAGCGCTCTGTTCGGTACGGCTCTCTACATGGCGACAGGGCGCTGGGATGTGACCGCCCTGCAGGTTGGGTCGGCCAACTCCGCATCTGCTCAGCCCGCCAGCGGCCGCGCCGCGACTCCCGGCCCAACCGGCGAACAGGCCAAGCACCCCGGTGACAGCGAAACGCTTGAGGAGCGGATTGCCAAACTCGAAAAGCGACTTGCTGAGAATCCGGCTGACCTCGACGGCTGGGTCCTTCTCTCTCGCTCGAGAGGGATTCAACGCGACTTTGCCGCTGCCAGCGCTGCGCTCGAAAAGGCGCTTGCGTTAGCACCCGGACACCCGGACCTGCTAGCCGACCTGGCCGATACGTCCGCCATGGTGGCCGATCGAACCCTGGCCGGACGCCCTCTGGAGCTTGCCATGCAGGCGCTCGCCGCCGATCCGCAGCACCGCAAAGCCTTGTCCCTGGTTGCGACGGCCGCGATGCAAGCCAACGATCTACCCAAAGCCACAGCTTACTGGCAGAAGCTTAGGGCCACCTTCGAGGCGGGAAGCCCGGATATTGAACGGGTCGATCAGATTCTTGCCAACCTAGGTGACGCCGCGACGTCAGGCGCTGCTGACAGGGGCACCAACAGGGGCGCTGGCACGAGCGCTGATAAAGGCTCTGATAAAGGCGCTGACAAGCCCGCCAGCAAAAATTCTGGCGAGATCACGGGCGAGGTTGCTCTTGGTCCTGAATTGCTTGCGGGTCTGATCAAGAAACCATTTCCACCGGCAGCGACCGTGTACGTGGTCGCCAAAATGGTTAGTGGGCCCCCAATGCCGGTCGCTGTCGCGCGCTTTCCGGCCGAACAGTTGGCGGGCGGTCGGGCGGTATCGTTCAAACTCGATGATTCACAGGCCATGAACCCCGCCCTGAAGCTGTCAGGCGCCGACGTGGTCAACATTGAAGCGCGGATCTCGCTGGCTGGAACCGCAGGCCGACAATCTGGCGATCTCTTTATCGGGTCGAACAACGTCAAGGTCGGTACGCGCGATTTGCGCCTGTTGATTCAGTCCGTGGTGCCATGACCGCAGCGCCCCTGATCGAAGTCCAATCGCTACCCCTGTCACGCGGCAAACGGACACTCGCCAAAGCCCTCTCATTTAAGGTGCCCGGTGGATCATTCCTAGAATTGCAAGGACCCAATGGCAGTGGCAAAACCAGCTTGCTGAGGGCACTCGCCCGCCCCGCCGCACAGCTCGAATCCCAGATCAAAAGACTTGACGGCGCCGACGTTTTTTTGCTCGGCCAGTCAAGCGGTTTTCGCCCCGAACTCGAGGTCCGCACCCAGCTCACCCTATCGCTCACGCTTTACGGGGCGAAGGCCGACCCGAATCGGGTTCAGTCACTGCTCGAGCAGTTTGGGCTCGTCCGCCACGCCACGTATCGAGTCCGCCAGCTTTCGCAAGGCCAGGTGCGACGACTCATGTTGGCGGTGATGGCGGCGAGTGGTCGAACCGTCTGGCTGATCGATGAGCCCCTGAATGCGCTCGATCTCAATGCCATCGCACTCTTTGAAGGGACCCTGAAGGATCATCTCAGCCATGGCGGATCTGCGGTCATTGCGACCCATCGGTCAATTCACCAGGCGATGCCGGCGCTTGCCGCCTTTTGCGCGGGAGTGTTGGCGCTGGGCGGTCCCCACCCACACCTGGAACCTCTGGCCTCATTGCCAACGCCATCAAACCACACCAATCCGGCCCCAGCCCCAGGGCGTGCGGGGCATCCGCTGTTTTGGGTACTGCGTCGCGAGCGTCTGCTGGCCATGGCACGCCCGCAAGACCTGGCATTGCCTTCGGTCTTTCACTTGATGGTGGTCACATTATTCCCA
>CAIPGD010000391.1 GCA_903864485.1 uncultured bacterium
ATCTGTTTGGATCGAGACCACCCCAACGTCCGAAAACACCTCAGCCTTTGGCAGGGTAAAACCTGCCGGGACCGCAGAGCCAATAAACGGCGCCGCGACGAGCCAATAGTTGGACCGATCGACCCCTGTCAAGCGGTCGGCTTTCCACTTGACTAGGGGTACATCGACCCGGCGTGCTAAGGCGACAAAGTTGGTGGTGTCTTCGCGGAAGGACTCGGACTCGTCCCCAAATGCACCAGCAGGCGCTCCGGGCGGGAACATATGCGTCAAGAACACGCCAAAGTTGCGACCCCATGGTTTTTTCCAGATGTCGATCCCGGAGGCATCGCGCAACGCGTCGGATGCCGACATTTGCGCCAGCACATAACTGCCATACGCTGAACCATTGGCGAATCCACCCTCTTCTCCACCCCAGGGGTTCGTTAGCTTGGCGAACAACGGGATTGCTTCCTGAGCCCATGCATCGAACTGGGCTCCCTCACCCGCCATCACTGCAGTAGCCGCCGCAATATGGCCCAGGATGGTGTAGCCGTGAGAGTCATAGGGCAGGTTTTCCAGGGCCCGACTGCCAACCAATTCGTCGAAGGGGCCTTTGAGACGGGTTTGAACGACCGACCGGATGAGCGCCCGATTCGCGTCGGTCAATACGTCGTAACAACGATCGAACATCAACGCCAGGGACGACGCAATGTATCGGTTAACCTGATCCTGCTCTTTGTGGCTGGTTGCGCCATTGGGGTTCCAGCCCGCCAACAAGATCGCGCGTCGAGCCGAGTCCTGGAGAAGGGCCGTATCCCCTTTAATGCGGGCGACCAAGGCTTCCTCAACCATATAGTCAAGCGAAGGATTCACCTTCCCAGGCATGGAGGTGTAAACAGAAACGCCGCCACTGCTCGGGTACACCGAGGGTTCCGATACAAAATTCGAACCGACATTGCCCTTGACCCGGGTATACCAAGTGGCGAGATCGGCAGTACGCTCAGTGCGAATGCGCGACGCCCATTGCGCATCAAAATTTCCATTACCAGGCAGGCTTCGCGGCCGGGCCCGGGCCTTGATATTCGCCATGAGAACGTCGCCCGATGGAATCCGGAACTCGGTCGTATCGATCGCAACCGTAAAGGTCCGCCAGCTGCTGGCAGCACCCAAAGAATTTCCGGTGCTATTAAGGGGCTGTACCCGCCACTGATAAACCCCTGCCGGGAACGTAGCGGTCCACCATTGCGCCCAATTACCCCGCACCACCTTGGGCCAAATACCCATCGCACCGCTCACCTCGAGCCGATAGGATGCAGCGCCAGAAACGGCTGGCCAGGAGAATTCGGGCGGCGACTGTCGGGTGATCCCCCCGTGGGCAGGCGCTGTCGGCGCGGACTGGACCGGTGCGGCGCTAATCCAATCGGCCGCAAGTACTGTCAGGGGAGGATCTGGCAAGGCGAGCGATTTACTGACCGGACCAGATTGCCCGGCGCTTGGGTTACCAGCGATGGCCTGTGGCCCCGGGTCAAACGTCGGGACGGGGTCCTGCGGCGTTTGGGGCGTTAGCAAATCAGGGGCGGGCGCAAGCGCTAACTCGAGGCGGTTATCGGTCAGGTCGCCGACATGGTGATCAATGGGATTACCGGCGGCGTCTATTGCCGGGGTATCGGATTTAACTTCAGGCGCCACGGTCGGTGAGCCGCTGTCGGTCGACGTAGGGTCACCGCCACCACCACAGGCAGCGAGTGCGACACAGATTGAAGCAGTTGCAGAGATCACGGCAAATGAGGGCGCGGTGAAGTCAGATTTCTTGGATGGAATAGAAGACACGAGACTCATCCTGCATAGAAAGGAAGGAGTCCCGAATTTGCGCCAACTCAGGGTTGGTTATGGATACCACCAGGCTGGAGGATTTAACCCTACATCGGAAGGCCCGGAATGAGCGACCGCTCGTGACGATTGGTCGACCACCGGTTTATTAATGAAGCCAGCGTGCTTGTTGCGGTGATCACCGGAGAAAGCGCGCCAGCTCCGAAACAATTCGTTGAGCTGCTTGCCCGTCCCACAGGGGGGGACGCCGGATCGGAGCACCTATTGGCTTGGCGATTACCGTTCGAACAGCCTGCAAAATCGCCTCCGAACGGGTCCCGACCAAGACGTTCGTGCCTTGCGAGACGGTGATGGGGCGTTCTGTATTTTGGCGCACGGTGATGCAAGGAATTCCCAGTGCAGTGGTTTCTTCCTGAAGCCCACCACTATCGGTAATGACCACAGCGGCGTGCTTCCACAGTTCAAGAAATGGCATGTAAGGCAGGGGCGGGAAAAGATGGATATTGGGCCCCGGCGTTAACCCGAGCCTCTCTATCGCGGTTCGGGTTCGCGGGTGCACGGCAAATGCAATGGGTAAGTCTGTGGAAATGACCTTAAAGGTCTGCCAGAGCCGACTCAGGGTTTCGGGCTCGTCGACATTTGAGGGTCGATGCAGGGTCAGTACCCCATAGGCCTGGCCCAGTCCATCACGAGCGTTTGCCCGGGCTCGTTTGAAATCATTCACCGATTTCATCTCGGGGGAATCACCCCCTCGAGAACCTCCAGATTCCAGAATTTTATTCTGATAAAAAAGATTATCGATCATGACATTACCGACCTCATGAATCGCAGGAGCCGGTTGTCCTTCCCGCAACAGGTGTTCGATCGCGCTGGACTCGGTCACAAAATAGAGATTACTGATGGCGTCGACAGCAAGGCGATTGATTTCCTCTGGCATCGAACGATCGCCACTGCGCAACCCCGCCTCGACATGAACCAGTGGGATCGTTAACTTGGCCGCCACCAGGGCGCAGGCCAACGTTGAATTCACATCGCCAACGACCACCGTACAGTCAGGGCGAGCGCGCCCGCAGAGTTGCTCGTAAGCCGTCATCACCCGGGCGGTCTGTTCAGCGTGCGAGCCGCCCCCCAACCCCAATCGTTCATCGGGTGCCGGGATGCCCAGCTCCTCGAAAAAAACGTCATTCATGGATCGATCCGAATGCTGACCGGTATGGACCAGTCGCCAGCCCAGTTCCGGAGCTTCGCCGCGCGCGTCTCGACGGTGCTGCAACGCCCTCACGATGGGCGCGATTTTCATGAAATTTGGACGGGCCCCTGCGACCAGATCAATGGTTCTCATGTCGGCACCTTTAAGGAAATGACAATTGGCGGAGCCTCGGGGTCCAATGACTGCCAGAGCGAGCGGAGTCTGGACATCACGATTTCGGTGGCGCATTCGGATCGGATCCGCTCGCGCGCGGCGCTTGCAAGCGTTTCCTGGAGCGGCAGATCGAAGACCAACTGAGCCAAAGCCGACCCCAGCGCCTTGATATCCCCGGGCGGTACAACCAGTCCATGAACACCATGGGTCACCAGGTCGGGGATACCACCCACCGACGAAACAATGATCGGCACGCGTGCTGACATGGCTTCGAGCATCGACATCGGCACACCCTCGTGATGAGAGGGCAACACAAATAACGACGCGCGCGCCAGTTGATGGCTTCTTTCAGCCGGGCTAATCCAGCCCAATCGCTCAAGTTGTCCACCAACACCTGCCCGACTGGCAAATTCGGCCAGAGCAGTCCCATCCCCATCCCCGGCAACCACCAGCCGCAACTCGGGAGAACCCGGGGGCATTGTGTGATTAACAGCAGCGATGGCTGTGACAAGGTCGTAAACCCCTTTGCGCGGGTCCAAGCGGCCCAAAAACAGGATTCGTCCCGGCTCGGGTCGCCGGATCGGTGTCGGTTCAATGGCAACGGGGTTAGGGAGAATCTCAACGCGTGCAGTCGGCGCAAGGGTCAGGATGTAGTCGCGCCAACGCTCAGATAACGCGAGAACCAGGGTCACGTGGGTCAAGGTCTCTAGCACCCACCACCTGCCCAAGGGACCGAGCTGCTGTTCGACAAAGGTCTGAAATCCCCCCCCATGGAGATGAAAGACCGTGTGGCAACCAAGGGTTCGTGCGAGCCACAGCAAGATCGACTTTCGCAGAAAGCTGCCCCTGGATGCACTGTGCACGTGAACGATTTGAACCGGGCGGCGGATTCGAGCCATGATCAAAGCGCCGACTGCGGTGGCCCAGAGAAATCCGGTGCGCCAGCGCGGCGCTTCCTGGTGAGTTATGACGTAAGTCACCGAGTGCAGCGATGCGTCGGCTGGTTCAAATAAACCCGCCTGTTGATACGCGTTTAAGACCGATGCGATCCCTCCGGCACCTCGAGGGTCCGTTCCCATCATCAAAATCACGGGCGGCTCCAGTGCTTTAGGGCAGTTCGCAGATCACCTGCCGTCGCTTACCGCTCGCAGTTAACGGAATGTCGGGAACCTGCTCCACGGTGAGGTCAAAGTGCATCCCCCATTGGTTCTGCAACCACGCTTGCAGTGCCCGGAGCTGGGTCGAATCGAGGGGTTCTTGGCGGGGAACGATCAGGATGCGACACCCTCCAGGGTGCGACTGCCGAACCTGATACGTCCGCACCAGATCCCAGCTATGGTCATCAATACGAATCATCTGTCCGGCGATTCGCTGTCCCTGTCGATCGATCAGATAGTCCTGACCCCGACCATCGAGTTGAGAAATGGTGCCGTCCGCTGCAATGCGCCCATAATCTGCCGTTCGATATCGGATTAATGGCATGACGTCGTTCCAAAGCGAAGTGCCAATGATTTCGAACAGACCGTTCTGCAAACGGTTTTCAGAAAATCCGTAAAGAGGCTCGAGTCGGTAAGGCGTCAAAGCACCGTCGCGAAGTTCCCGAAAGGCGATACTCGTGCGCTCAGTCATGCCGTAATTGACTGAAACTGGCGCCCGGAAGGCCTTACTGATGCGATGCAGCTGATCGTCGTGAACGTGTTCAGAGGTCAACAGGACGGCCTTGGGATGCACGCCGGGAATGACATCGCCAAACAGCCGCACCAAATCATCGACCGCGCCCGGGTAGCCGTATACATAGTCGGGTGCAAAGGCCTCAATGTCCCTGCGGATTACGTCAAGCCATCGCGGCCCGGTATGGCGGGGCGACAACATGAGTCGATTGCCTTGAATCCAGGTCGGTGGAGCATCGATGGGGCGGAGCGCATCACGTGCAATGCGTAATGTCCGTGACCGTTCGAAGCGGAAGCCGTAGGCCGACCATGCCGACGCGAAAAACGCCATCTCGATGTCGATCAGGCGCTTGGTGCGCCAAACCACGATCCCTTCGCCCGTGGAGCCGGCACTGGTCGCACGATGAAGGGGACGCCATCGATAGCGATCTGACAGGAAGCGCTCCGGCGCGTCCATGAAGGTCTGACGCTCGAGATACGGAAACTCACGAATCACCTCGGCACCCGAGGTCGCCTGTCGAATCGCTTGCGGGTCGATCCGAACGCGCTCTCGATAGTAGGGCACGTGGGTCACGGCGTCGGCAAGAAGTTCGCGCAGCAGCAGATCCGCTACCCGCGATTGCTCTTGCACGGATGCCCCCAACAGCCTACCCACCCTGAAATACTCGGGGTGATAGAGGATTCGGGACGGGACATAACGGCGGTAGCTGAAGTACGCGCGTTGCAACTGTTTTGCGAACAAGAAAGTCCCCCGTGAGCAAGCCCAAAGACACTGGTTACAGGGGAAGAAATACTGCCGGACGGCGTCGACCGAAGCGGTGACTTTGGTTGCGCAATTTGAGACGCCCCGGAAATCCTTCACTTGGAGCGCTGGACCATTGCCCTACTAATGTTAGGACCCGCTCGAGTCAGGGCCGTCTTTAAGGAGTTCGCGCGGTATGCAGTTCAGTCGCAAAGCCCTTGTTCGCCTCCAACCCAACCGCGCCGACCCCATCGGCTTTCTGAAGCAACTGCTTGATCCACTGATTGCGGTTGGGGTGCTGTTTCTGATCTATGAATTATTTGAAATAAAAGTACGATCAATCGACGGCATCCTTGCAGCGTTGGCGTTTTCGCTCGGCTGGCCGGGCCAAATCCCGTTCCGGCGTGTTCAGCCGGGGCTTCTTCGCGAGGTCATCCTGCGTTGGGTCACGACCATTGCGCTGCTAACCCTGATCGGCCTTGTCACTCGCACGACGGACAATTTTCAACCCCAGGTCCTACATGCCTGGTTCATCGCCACCCCACTGCTCCAGTATGGTCTACACCGGCTTTCGCCATTCATCGTCGCGCGAACACCTTTGAGTGGCCGTCAAGCGTCCTGCGTCATCGTAGGTGCGGGCCCCTTGGGCCGCGAACTGGCCCGGGCCATTTCCTTAGATCCCTTCGAAATCGTTCGGATTGCAGCCTATTTTGATGACCGTAACAACGAGCGTTTGGGCTGCCAGGATGAAGAAGACGGAACTGTCACGCCCTTCGGTCGTCTGTCCGATGTCGCGCGATATGTCCAGGACCATCAAATTCAACGGATCTACATCGCGCTGCCTATGGCCTCCCAGCCCCGAATCCTGGCTCTTCTGGATGCGCTGCGCGATACGACTGCCTCGATCTATTTTGCACCCGACATTTTTGTCCATGATCTGATTCAGGCACGGGTTGAAACGATCGGTGGCATGCCCGTCGTGGCGGTATGCGAGTCACCGTTCTTTGGCCCGGAAGCCTTCGTCAAACGATTCTCCGACATCGTTCTGGCAGTGATTGCGATCGCACTGACGACCCCCATCATGCTGGGTGTCGCCATCGCGGTTGCGACTACTTCGCCCGGACCGATTCTCTTCCGTCAGCGCAGGTACGGGCTGGATGGCCGCGAAATTGAAGTCTGGAAATTTCGCTCAATGCGTACGCAAGACGACGGCGCCGTGATCCGTCAGGCTACCCGGGAGGACGCTCGAATTACCAATGTCGGTCGATGGATTCGAAAAACCTCGCTCGACGAACTCCCGCAATTTTTTAACGTCCTGCAGGGACGCATGAGCGTCGTCGGCCCCCGACCGCATGCCGTTGCGCACAACGAGATGTTCCGGTCTCTGATCAAAGGCTATATGGTCCGACACAAGGTCAAGCCAGGCATTACCGGGTGGGCGCAGGTCAATGGTGCGCGCGGTGAAACGGCAACGGTGGACGCCATGAGCCGTCGGATCGACCTGGACCTTGCCTATCTGCGCAACTGGTCACTCAATCTGGATCTGCAGATTTTGTGGGGAACGGTGCGCCTGATGGTGCGGGATCCGAATGCGTATTGATGGCAGGTGTTAGAACAATCGACGGAGCCCATCGGCGGGCAATCTGGCTGCAAAGCAGAACACCGAGACATGCGCCGATTGCGTCAGCCAGCAAATCGAGCCATTCGGCGCTCCGCCCGGGGCTAAACCACTGGATCAATTCGTCCAGCATTCCCAGGAGCACAGCGATTCCCAACACGATAAGCAGCCGGCGGGCGCCTGCAGCAATCCACAAAAGGGTGCCGATCGACGCAAAAAGAACAACGTGCACAAGTTTGTCAATCGGCGGTCGAATCAGGTTCACCGCGTAGGGTTGTTGTCCGTGATACCAAAGATTGCCGAGCAACAGCGCGAGGCAGAGCGCCGCCGCGAGGCGCATTTTGGAGCTTGGATGGCCCAGATTCATAGGGCCAACCGTAGCCCAATCAAGAAGATCCGGACATCAAAGCGAAACGCCGCCAAATTGGAATGACGATGTTCGGATCGAAAGTCCGTGTCGAGAAACCAGTTCCGGGTGAATTCGTGGGTGAACTTGAGGCCGAACACATTGACTGCGTCGTTGCGGATCTCATTTGGATTGAGGCCGCCGGCCGAGACGAAACCCAGGGCGGAGCCAGCGTCGCCCTTAAAGGACCGTAACTGCCGTTCAAGTACGACGATGGCCCGGTTCTTGGCATCAATTTCCCACGTTGGTGCCAGCGAGATCCGCTCGGTATCGGCAAAGGTCGAAGTTAACTGTTCAACGGAATAAAACTCCCGCGATATCGCGATGGGCAGAGAGAGCTTGACGGTTGGGCGCCAGGTGTATCGGAGCCTCAAGACAGGAGCACTGAAGTCACGCCCCTTCAGGTTTGGAAAACGTCGCTGCACCCATCCGATGGAACCTTCGCTGCGGCCTTGCCCGCCATCATCGAACGCGCCCCGGAGCGTAAATTCATCCTGCGTGAAGGCGTTATCGGCCACCAAACCTGGAATCAGATCGCCGAAGAGATCAAATACAGCCCGCTTCGCGTACTCACCATCCAGACGGCGCCAACGCAGTTCGCTCTCGAGATCCGGAACAGGAACCCAGCGCAGGCCCGCATCGTACCCACGTTCAACCAGATCGGTTGAGGTACGGGAGGGGTCGGAGTTGTTGCGATCGACCCGATCCATCCCAAGGATGGCGGACCATGCTGGTGTCACTTTGATGCCCCCGGAAAAGCGCACTTGCGTACGGTCAATCATGTTCAGAATGACCTTCGAACCGCTGAAGGGTCTGACCTCGGTGAATGGCGATAAAAACCGTTGGGCACCGGCTTCGAGGGTTCCGAACCAGGGCCTCCCAATGGCCCAATCCCAACGGGCATCGATCTGGGCAGCCTCATGATCGAACAAGGACAGGCGGTCGTAGCGAACCGCCTCGACGCTGGCGCTGGCTCGAATTCGCTGCAAACTCTGCGTATCGTCATACGCAATAAAGCCCCGCGTTCGCGAGTAACTGCTGGATCGATCACTGAGCGCTGCGGGTAACACGGTTTCGGCCGGCAAACGCATTAAATTGCTGTCGTAACCCAGGGTCTGCAAGGCCTCGAACGTGAGTGGCCGACGCTCGAGGATCGGCTCCTGAGCGCAGGCGGCCGAATGAAGCGACACAAGCGACACAAGCGACACAAGCGACACGATCGATCGTGACAACAGCAGGGACGGGCGGGACCAAGCGCCCGCGATTATTCGAGAAATTTTCATCAACGACGCTCGGTGAGGGGGGTCAATTGATTCTAGAGTCAGCGCCCTCTGGGGCGCGAATCACGCCCCCACTCACCCGTGCATCGGCCTCCAAGGCTGGCTCGCATTGGACTTAACCCGCCCTCAGCCGCGTGGGTGGTGAGCCCTGTGCAACTGCCGCAGGCGCTCGCGCGCGACGTGCGTATAGATCTGGGTCGTGGAAATGTCGGCATGACCCAACAGGAGTTGTACTACCCGCAGGTCGGCTCCGTGATTCATTAAATGGGTGGCAAATGCATGGCGCAGCACATGCGGCGAGGGCAGACGGTTGATCCCGGCTTGTCGCGCATGTCGCCGAATCAGCCCCCAAAAATGCTGCCGGGTCATTGGCTGATTGCGCACCGTCAGAAACACCGCGTCTACGGTTTGAGCTCCACATAAAACCGGTCTTGATTCACGCAAGTACTGCCGGATTCGATCCAATGCCACTTCACCCAGGGGAACCATTCGCTCGCGGTTACCTTTTCCAATCACCCGGACTACGCCTTCGGCCAAGCCAAGGTCGATGGTGCGTAATCCGATCAACTCGGACACCCGCAACCCCGTTGCGTAGAGAGTCTCGAGCATCGCGCCGTCGCGCAGGCCAAGCGGGGTTCCCAGATCGGGTGCAGCAAGCAAGGCGTCGACCTGGGTTTCTGTCAGGGACTGCGGAAACCGCTCGGGCTGCTTGGCTGAACGAATCGAAATCGTGGGGTCTGCCTGAAGCTGCCCCAGCCGAACCAAGTGGCGATAAAACCGCCGAAACACGGTTAATCGGCGGTTTGCCGATGTGGCTTTGCCGTGCCCCGCGCGCGCTGCCAGATAAGCCAGTAATCCGGATTCATCGAGTTGGGCTAGCCCACAGGCGCGATGTTCGCCAAGCCAGGACGACAAAAGGTTCAGGTCGCGGGCATAAGCCGAGGTCGATGCACTGGACAGCCCATCTTCAAGCACCAAGGCGTCAACAAAGGCATCGATCAACGGCTGATCGATCTGCTGCGCACGGGCAGCAGGCGTTCGCGTTGAAGGCCGCGCTGAAGGTCGCGCTGAAGGTCGCAATGAGGATCGCTTTGAATCGGAGGGCATGATGGAAGCTCCGAATAACGGTAAACCTCAGTTTAACGAGATTGGGTGTATCGACCGCTCAGCGGACGTTACACTGCCGCCTGCATGTCGACCGCGCTCCTCCTGTTCCCTGATCTTGCCTTGATCCTCATTGGTTGCCTGTTGAGGCGGCTATCGGGGCCCGGGCTGCCCTTGGGTGTCAGCTTTAGCGCAGAGGTCTGGCCGGGTATTGAACGACTGGTGTATTTCGTTCTGTTTCCAGCCTTGCTCTTCTCGGCAAGCCTGCGCAGCCGCCTGGATTCCAGCTCGACCCTCCCCATGCTTTGGGTCTCGATCGGTGTTGTGCTGATTGCCCTCGTTGCTGTCTGGCTTGCGCGCTGGATCCTGAAGCCAGACGCCCGCGATTTCGCGTCTCTCCAGCAATGCGCGTTTCGTTTCAACACCTATATCGGCCTGGCGCTTGCGCAGCGGCTTAGTGGCGATGCGGGGGTAGCGCAACTCGCGATCATCGTGGCATTCGCGGTACCCCTTTGCAATGCCCTCGCCGTGTTGCCGCTGGCCTCGCATTCGGGCGGAAACCTATTCGTGCAACTCCTGCGCAACCCCCTTTTGGTCGCCACCGGTGCCGGGCTAATCGGCAGTACGCTCGGTATCGAGTTACCAGAACCAGTGCTGGCTCTGCTTAACCGAATGGGGCAAGCGGCAGTCGCGCTCGGTTTGCTGTCCGTCGGGGCCGGCCTGAATGTGAGCGGGGTCGCGGGTTCCCGGTGGCTGATTGGGGTCGTCACGGTGATCAAAGTGGTTCTGGTACCGGCCTGCGCACTGTGGTTTGGGACGCTGGTTGGGTTACAAGCCGATATGCTCGCGACCGTCGTCCTGTTCGCTGCGCTTCCGACGGCTTCGAGCGCTTATATTCTCGCGATTCAGATGGGCGGTAATGGTCCACTGGTCGCGGCGGCGATCACGGTCTCGACCCTGAGCGCCATAATCACTTTGCCAGTGTGGCTTTCACTGGTGCGATAGCAGAGCCCAGGTGACGTGTTCACGCACGAGTTCTGATGGATCGTCGGCGCGACTGGCCAGGGCAGTTATCACCTCATCAGACTTGGACGCGTTACCCAGTGCAACCGCGACATTGCGGAGCCAGCGCTCGTGCCCAATCCGACGAATTGCGGTACCCGCTGTTCGGTCGTTGAAATCGCTCGGACCCCAGCGAAACAAGTCAATCAGCTGAGAGGTGTCTAAACCACCGGCACCTGCGGGGTCGAGTGGTCGGGGCTGCAGGTCTGGGATCTCGACGCGTCGGGCAAATTTATTCCAGGGACAGACCAGCTGACAATCATCGCAGCCGAAAATTCGGTTACCGATCGGTCGCCGCAGATCCTCAGGGATCGAGCCCTTGAGTTCGATGGTCAAATACGAAACGCAGCGCCGGGCATCAAGGCGGTAGGGAGCGACGATGGCCTGAGTCGGACAGATGTCGAGGCACCGCGCGCAGGTGCCACAGTGCTCCTCGGTCGGCGCATCGACGGGCAATTCCAGATCGACGTAAAGCGTTCCGAGAAAGAACGTGGAGCCGCGCTGCGGATGAATGAGCAAGGTGTTTTTTCCTCTCCAACCGAGGCCTGCGCGCTTGGCCAGTTCGACTTCCATGACGGGCGCCGAGTCGCAAAAGACGCGATACCCAAATGGACCAATCGCTCCACTGATCTGATCAGCGAGCCGCTGCAAACGGCCTCGGACGACTTTGTGATAATCCCGCCCGAGCGCGTAACGGGCGACGTAGGCTCTTTCAGTTGCCTCAAGCGTGCGCCATGCCGATTCGATCCAATCAGGATCATCGGGGGCGTAATCGGCGCTCACCATCACCGCACGAACAGTCCCTGGAACCAGTTCGGCGGGACGAGCGCGGCGCAACCCATGGCGCTCCATATAATCCATCGTGCCGTGCATCCCGGCATCAAGCCAGGCCAGCAAACCGGGTTCGGCATCGCTAAGATCCACGTCAGCGACGCCGATGCTGGCGAACCCACAAGCGCGTGACCAGTCCCTGATGGCCAGGCCCAATTTCGAAAGGTCCATACCGATGGATTCCCGGACAGTTTTTCTCGCCGAACCTGAGGATACGCGCCGCCTCGGCGCAACAATTACGCATGCAATTGAGCCAGGCTGGATTGTGACCTTGTTGGGCGGCCTGGGAGCAGGTAAGACCACCCTCGTCCAAGGATTGCTTGCGGAAATGGGCGAGCGTGGACGCGTGCGCAGTCCAACGTTTACGATCGTCGAAAGCTACAGCCCCGCGGGCATGGAGATTCACCACCTCGATCTGTATCGGTTTCAGGCGCCAACCGATTGGATCGATGCGGGGCTTGACGATTTGATCAACGGTCGATCGATCTTGCTGATCGAATGGCCCGAGCAGGGCGGAACATTTGTACCTGCGCCTGACCTGAAGATTACACTGGCAATGTGCGATGCGGGGCGGCTCGCCACCCTAAGCGCCTGCAGCCCGAGAGCTCAGAAAGGACTCGATTCGCTGGGAATGGCAGCAGAAAATTCGGCAAATTCAGCAAATGCGGCAAATCGGGATTTAAGCCCTTGAGCCCACCTGCTGGACGCCCAGCGCGTCGCGCGTTGCTCGCGCAAGCACTCAGAACGGCCTCGATCGGGCTTGGTGGATGGATCCCCTGGGATGTGGCGTCGGCAACGGACTTGCTGACGATCCGAATTTGGCCCGCAGCCGATC
>CAIPGD010000392.1 GCA_903864485.1 uncultured bacterium
CAGCAGGCAACCCAGAAAAGCGTAGAGCAGATTGTCAGGTGCAATCGCAACCAAAAGACCGTTGGCGAGTGCGTGGAGGGCGGTCAGTGTGACCGAACTATCCATTCGATTTGATGCCTGGTGGGTTGGGTTTGATCAGGCGCCGGGGAGGGCGCTGAGCCATCCGGCGGGCAGACGAAGACCGAGGCCAACGGTGAATAAAAACCAGGTCGTCAGCGCGAAGGTAATTGCCACTGCAAAATCGGCCAGAAGGGGGCGTCCACTGCGGCCGTTGGTGTTGGTGGCGTCGCTCTTAGTGGCGACGCTGCCGGTGGTTGAATGGCGCGGAAACGCCTGCGCTGCGAGGACGAATGCGACGGTCATCGCAGGCACAAAGCCGACACGTTCGATACCGAGGGCGCCGATGGCGACGGCGGCAAGTAGCCATCCGAGCGCATGGGTGCGGGGGGCGGTGGCGGCGGTTGCGATTGGTTCACCGGTTGGTTCACCGATTGGTTCACCGATTGGTCCACCGATTTGGGGCTGCACCTCATCCGCGTGTGCCGCATGCGCTCGCCAGACGCCAAGCCCAAGCAGCGGTGCAATCAACAACATGAGGGCGCCGATCACCGTCGGGAAAAAGCTCGGGCCCACTGGCGAGTAGCCACCCGCTGCGGCAATTCCCTGGGCCTGCAGGACGACGAAAAGTCCGCCCCCGCCGAGGGCAATTGGCATGGCGAGGTCGGCTACGAGTGCGCGGGATGTTCCCGGAACACTCACTTTTTGGCCAGGCCGAGCGAGTCGACGATGGCGCCAACCCGTTTTTGCTCGGCCGTGACGAACGGGCCGAATTCCTTGCCGGATTGATGGAACTCAAGCCATTCCAGTTTGTCGAGCGCTTGTTTCCAGGACGGCGTTTTGACAGCAGCATCGACGGCCCGCATCAACGCGTCGCGCTGGGCCTCGGTAATGTCGGGTCCGGCAAAGACGCCGCGCCAGTTCACCAGCTCGACGTCGACTCCGAGTTCGCGCAGGGTCGGCACGGCCACATCGGGCAGACGCTGTCCGCTGGAAACGGCCAGTGCGCGTAGGCGTCCGGACTTGATGTGGGGCAGGAATTCGCCCACCCCGGAGATTCCCGCGGCAACGTGGCCGCCCAATAGCGCGGCAACGGCTTCCGCGCCGCTGGTGTACGCGACGTAATTCACTTTGGAGGGGTCGGCGCCGGCTTCGCGCGCGACCAGTCCGGCCAGTAGATGATCAACCCCGCCCGCGGAGCCGCCAGCAAAAGCCACGGCGCCCGGGTTGGCTTTGATTGCCGCCATCAGATCGCGGATGTTCATGATCTTGGAGGCCGTTGGTACCGCAATCACATTGGCCTCGGCGAGGAGGCGAGCAATCGGCGTGACGTTGGCGAGTGAAACCGGAGTTTTGTTCAGGTGCACAGCGCCGACCGTGACGAGGCCAGCGACGATCAGTGCGTTCGGGCTGGCTTTGTCGGTGTTGAGGAATTGCGCGAGACCGATCGTGCCGCCGGCACCGCCCTTGTTGTCGTACTGCACGCTTTTGGTCAGACCGGCAGATTGCAGGGCTGCGCCGAGGCTGCGTCCGGTTTGGTCGAAACCACCACCGGGTCCGGCCGGGATCATGATTCGCATCGCATCGAAAGCCGGGGTCTGAGCCAAGCTCAAGGTCGGGAGCGTGGCGGCGGCAATCGGCAGAGTCAGCGATTGCAGGATCGTACGACGGTGCATGCGGAAATCCTCAGGAGTCCATTAATCTTTGACTTGAGTATAACGTCGGGGCCTCTAAATTCGGGCAATTAGCGAAAATCCCTCGAAAAGCTCGCGAGTGTTGCGGTGTCGGTTTGGCTCAATGCCTGCAGTAGCGCTGAATGGTCGATGACGCGTCGAGCGACCAGGTGCGCCACCCGACCATCGCTGCGGGGGTCGAGTTCCCAGAGCCCGAACACGGTCATCAAGCGGGCTTGCAGAACGGCCCGCCGGTCACGTTCGAGCAGCTTGGGTGGGACGATGATGTTGATCGTGCCGGTCTCGTCTTCGAGCGTGACAAAGACCGTGCCGCGGGCGGTTTCGGGGCGTTGCCGGTGGGTGACCAAACCGCTGGCGCGCGCGGCCATACCGTGGCGCCCCTGGGTCCAGAGCTCTTGGGCAGTACGAATTTGGAATGACTCGAGCCTGCTGCGTAGTAGCGCCACCGGGTGGCGGCCGAGCGTGAGTCCGGTACTGGCATAGTCGGCGACCAGCTCGTGGGCCTCAGGTGGAGCCTCGAGTTCATGGGGCGCCTCGTCAAACCGGGTCTGTGCCAAGAGACCCGGCATGGGGCCGAGCGGGGCCACTTGCCAGGCGGCGTTGCGTCGATGACCCGCCAGTGGTGCCAGAGCATTAGCAGCGGCCAGTGCTGCGAGGTCGCCGCGGTCGAGCCCGGCCCGGCGGGCGAGGTCCTCGACATTGGCAAAGGTGCACAGGGCTCGTTCGGTGAGGATCCGATCGATGCCAGCATCTGAGAGCCCCGTGATTTGAGACAGACCGAGGCGGACGGAGGGTTGTGTTTTCAGGTCGATCGCGGACGCTTCGGTTTCTTCAAAGATGGCGCCACGGGCACTGCACAAAATGTCGACTGGGCGAACCTCGACGCCATGCGCCCGGGCGTCCCGGACCAGTTGCGCGGGTGCATAGAAACCCATCGGTTGACTATCGAGCAGGGCGGCCAGGAACGCAGCCGGTTCGTGGCATTTCAACCAGGCGCTGACATAGACGAGCAGGGCGAAACTCGCCGCATGGCTCTCGGGAAAACCGTATTCGCCGAACCCCTGAATCTGGGCAAAGATCGCCTCGGCAAAGTCACGCTCGTAGCCCCGCGCCAGCATGCCGTCCACGACTCGGGCGTGAAAGGTGTCGAGCCCGCCTTTGCGTCGCCAGGCCGCCATGGCGCGGCGTAATTGATCGGCCTCGCCCGGCGAAAACCCAGCGGCGAGGATGGCGATTTGCATCACCTGTTCCTGAAAAATCGGCACCCCAAGCGTGCGCTCAAGCGCCGGGCGGATCTCATCACGCGGGTAGTCAACTCGTTCCAGTCCCTGGCGACGGCGCAAGTACGGATGCACCATGCCGCCCTGAATCGGGCCCGGCCGGACAATAGCAACCTCAATCACGAGGTCATAAAAGCAGCGCGGGCGCAGGCGGGGCAGCATGGTCATCTGTGCCCGCGATTCGATCTGGAACACGCCGACCGTATCGCCGCGTGAAATCATTTCGTAGGTCTCAGGGTCCTCGGCTGGAACTAACTGCATGGGCAGACGCAGAGGGGCGTGGGCCGCAATCGCATCGGGCTCACCGCGCAAGATGGCCGCCCGCGTAGGTGCGTCGAGCGCGTCAAGATCAATGGCCGATGGATCGCGGATGCCGCGGCGCTCACCGATCAAAACGAGCGCGCGCCGGATGGCGGTGAGCATGCCCAGCGCGAGTACATCGATTTTGAGCAACCCCAGTGCATCCAGATCATTCTTGTCCCATTGAATGACCGTGCGCCCGTCCATCGCGGTGTTTTCGATCGGGACAAGGCGTGTGAGCTTGTCGCGGGCGATCACAAA
>CAIPGD010000393.1 GCA_903864485.1 uncultured bacterium
AGACTTCGTGAGCTGGTGCTCAGGAAATGTCGGGCAAGCAGGGGCACATCCTCCGGCCGCTCGCGCAAAGCAGGCAAGCGCAAACGAATGACATTTAAACGATGAAACAGATCCTCGCGAAACAAGCCCTGACGAACGCGCGCTTCGAGGGCCTGATGCGTTGCTGCAATCACCCGCACATCAGCGCGCAGCGGTGAATGTCCACCGACCCGATAAAAGTGTCCGTCTGACAATACCCGCAACAGTCGGGTTTGCAGTTCGGGCGGCATGTCGCCGATTTCGTCGAGAAAAAGGGTTCCGCCCTCTGCCTGTTCAAAGCGCCCACGACGCATCGCCTGGGCGCCGGTGAAGGCACCGCGCTCGTGGCCGAACAGCTCGCTTTCAAGCAGGTCGCGCGGGATAGCCGCCGTATTGAGCGCCACGAACGGCTTGTTCGCGCGGGGGCTATGACGATGCAAAGCGCGCGCGACGAGCTCTTTTCCGGTTCCGGATTCGCCCGTCACCAACACGGTCACGCTGGATTGCGACAAGCGCCCGATCGCCCGAAAAACTTCCTGCATGGCGGGCGCCTGGCCCAGCATGTCGGGCGCTTCGGTGAGGATTTCTTCGACAGCCGCCTCGCGCTTGCCCTCGGCGACAGCGCGGCGAATCAGGTCGATCGCCTGCGACAGATCAAAGGGTTTTGGCAGGTACTCAAAGGCACCGCTCTGGAAAGCCTGCACCGCAGTATCGAGGTCGGTGAATGCAGTCATGATGATGACGGGTAACGCGGGCCTGCGAGCTTTCATCCGCGCGAGCATCTGAACGCCACTCTGCCCCGGCATCCTGACATCCGAAATAATGGCCTGCGGAGGACTGCCCCCGGGTGCGAGCGCTAGGTCAAATGCAGACAAGGCTTCGCGCGCATCGCTGTAGGCTTTGACCGCATATCCTTCTTTGCTGAGCGCCCGTTCAAGCACCCAGCGAATGGATTGGTCATCGTCGACAACCCACACTGCGTCCATAGTCTCCGTCCTTGCCTATGCGCCTGCCCATCTGCGGGCGGCGCGCGTTAACTTGATCTAATCAGAGTCAATCCGAACAGGGCAATGGCAACCGGATCCGAAAATCGGTCCGGCCGGGTCGGCTGTCGCATTCGATCGTACCGAGATGTTGCTGCACGAACGTTTGCGCCAACGGAAGGCCCAAGCCACTGCCCCCATCGCGGCCCGAGACGAGTGGTAAAAAGATCCGGTCACGGATCGATTCTGGCACTCCCGGGCCCTCATCGATTACATGCAAGTCCAGTGCCAATCGGAATCGCTGGCGCGCGATGGTGACCTGACGCGCAACCCGCGTGCGCAAGAGGATGGTTCCCCCGCCGCTCATCGCTTGGGCTGCATTACGCACAAGGTTCAGCAACGCCTGAATCAGTTGTTCTTTATCGCCCCTAAACTCCGGAAGGCTGGCGTCGTAATCGCGCCGAATCTCGAGCTCGACCGGGAATTCGGCCAGGACCACCGATCGCACGCGTTCGCAAACTTCATTGATATTGACGTCATCCACGATGCGCGGCACGCGGTGGGGTGCGAGCAGTCGATCCACCAGGGTTTGCAACCTGTCGGCCTCCTTGATGATGACGCCGGTGTATTCCCGCAGATCCGCGTTGGGGAGTTCTGCCTCCAGAAGCTGCGCCGCGCCGCGAATGCCACCCAGCGGATTTTTGATTTCATGCGCCAGATTGCGCACCAGTTCTCGGCTGACCTGCGTCGACTGCAACAACCGCTCTTCTCGATCGACCCGCAAGCGTTGATCAATCTCGCGTAGTTCCAGC
>CAIPGD010000394.1 GCA_903864485.1 uncultured bacterium
GACATGCCGCAGATCCAGGCGTTTTACGCGCCAATGCGGGGCAAGAATCCACAACAGTTTGACCTGGGATCCTCCGGTTAGACAACGCCATGCAGCGATTCACGATTTCACTTCAGGACGAACTGGCTGAGCAGTTCGATAGCTGGATCGCGCAACGTGGTTACGAAACACGTAGCGAAGCAGTGCGCGATATGCTGCGCGCCGAACTTGAACGCGATCGGCAGCGGGCTGCCCAGTCACTGCACTGTGTTGCGAATTTAAGTTACGTCTATCGATTTGGTCAACGTGAACTGGTCGAGCGGCTCGCTCGCTTACAGCACGATCATCACGATGTCGTGGTCTCGACGATGCACATGCAGCTTGACCATGAGCACCGCCTCGAGACGGTGATGCTCCGGGGCGCAACGACGATCGTGTCGGCCCTGGCGGACGTGATCTGTGCCGAGCGCGGGGTGCATCATGGACGCCTCAATTTAGTGAGCGTCACGGAACACCTCTCGCACGTTCATCCGCACCACGAGATAGATCACGAAGGGCACCACGAGTCTCACCATCAAGAACATCGGCACATTCATTTCAAGCCGACGCATTGATCTCTGGCGCGCACAGCAACGTAAGAAGGTTTTGCTAGACTTCTTACATTGGGCGTCCACTGCCCGCGTATTGCTACCTATGAGTGTAAATTTCCATGCGAATTTTAATGCGGGCTAAATCCGCAGTGACGGGGCGCCGTTCGAGTCCCTGCGGGCTTACCCTTGCCGCGCTTCTTGTTCTCGGGCTGAATGGACCAAGCATTGCACAGCTCGATTCCGTCGAAATCCGAGGCCACTACGACAACGCGGTGGGAACGAGCGATGCCGCGTCCCAGGGCACGATCCGCGCCGAGTTGCTCAAGAGCCGGCCGGCGCAGAGACCGGGAGAAGTGCTCGAATTTATCCCCGGGATGATCGTCACCCAGCATTCTGGCGATGGCAAGGCGAACCAGTATTTTCTGCGTGGATTCAACCTGGATCACGGGACTGACTTCGCAACATTTCTGAACGGCATGCCAGTCAACATGCCAACGCATGCGCATGGGCAGGGGTATTCCGATCTGAATTTTTTGATTCCTGAGCTGGTCGATCGGATCAGCTACCGGAAGGGGCCTTACTTTGCCAACGTCGGTGACTTTGGTTCAGCCGGTGCTGCTGAAATTCAGTACCGTTCAAGTCTTGATGCCCCTTTCGCACAGTTGACCTTGGGTGAGCATGGATATCGCCGAGGGCTGCTGGCGGGGTCCCACGAAACCTCTGGCGGGGTGACCTGGCTGGGTGCGCTCGAGTGGATGGGTAACGATGGTCCCTGGACAGTTCCCGAGAACCTGAAGCGCCTCAATGCCGTGTTGACCGCAACGGGCGGGACGCGTGCAGAGGGCTGGCAGGCGAGTGCGATGGCGTACGACGCAAAGTGGACCGCAACCGATCAGATTCCACAGAGGCTGATCAACGCGGGGAGTTATCTCGGCAAACCCTTCGGGCGCTACGATTCGCTCGATCCGACGGATGGCGGCGGAACCTCTCGGTACAGCCTTTCGGGCCAGTGGCATAAGGTCGATGATCTCAGCGCAATTCGCGTGTCGGCTTTTGCGATGCGTTATGCGCTTGGGCTAAATTCGAACTTCACCTTCGCCCTGGATCGACCCGATACCGGGGACCAGTTTGCTCAGCGTGACCGCCGCACTGTGTTGGGTTTGAATGCCGTCCAGAGCCTCAATCATCAATGGCTTGGGCGATCCGTGCGCAGCGAGATGGGTTTACAGATTCGTCGTGATGGCATTTTAGTCGGGCTTTTCGACACGGCTCAGCGCCAGATCACGGGCGTGACCCGTGATGACACCGTGAGCCAGACCCTGGTTGGACTCTACGGTCAGAGCATGGTTGAACTCACGCCCTGGTTGCGCACCCTGGTCGGTGCACGGGCCGATCGTATGGACATGCAGGTCACGAGTAAAACACTGGGCGCCAATTCGGGGAACTCGGGCGACCTTCAGGTTTCGCCGAAGTTTTCTTTGATTGCGGGCCCGTTCGCCAAAACAGAATTTTTCTTGAATACAGGTCGTGGTCTGCACAGTAACGATGCCCGCGGCACAACTACGACGGTTGATCCGCGTTCGGGCGATCCGGTCAATAAGGTCCCCGTGCTGGTCGCCTCACGAGGCGCCGAAGTGGGTGTCCGAACTGAGGCCGTTCCCGGGTTGCAAAGCTCGTTGGCGCTTTGGCGTCTGCACGTGGATTCCGAGTTGGTCTACGTGGGCGACGCGGGGGTGACCGAACCTAGTCTGGCGAGTATTCGGCGTGGCGTCGAATTCAACAACCGCTGGCAGCCCCGGCAATGGCTCTTGTTCGATGCTGATCTGGCCTGGACCCATGCCCGCTTTGATAACGGCGATCGGATTCCAAACGCGGTTGACCGGGTTGGTTCGGTGGCGGCCACTCTGCGCGACCTCGGGCCCTGGAGCACCAGTGTGCAGTTGCGCTACCTCGGTTCAGGCGCGCTGATCGAAGACAACAGCGTGCGTTCAATTCCGTCGGTAACCACCAACTGGCGCTTGAGTCGGCGCACGAACGAATGGTTTGGGCGGGGCAGTGAGATCACGCTGGATGTGTTTAACGTCGGAAACCGTAAAGTCAACGATATCCAGTATTTCTACGAGTCGCGACTTCCTGGAGAGCTCGGCGCGGTCGCGGATCGTCATGTGCACCCTGCAGAGCCGCGGACAGTCCGGCTGACAATTCGAATTCCCTTGTCACCATCTTGACATGGAGGCTCTGCAGAATCTCGGGCAATGACGGGACCCCCCGCCCTATTGGCCCGGAGAATTCATGCAAGCAACTGAACCTTCCAACCTGCTTTCGGATGCCGTTTACGGGCACCGTGCGGAAGGCCAGGTCGGGCTGTTGGACCGACTCTTCGCGCGCTGGTTCGAGCGTCTCGTCTATACCCAAATTTGGGAAGATCCGGTCTGTGACCTCGAGGCGATGCAAGTCGAGTCGCATCATCGAATCATCACAATTGCTTCGGCCGGCTGCAATGCCCTGGCTTATTTGCTCGCCGATCCAGCCGAGGTGATTGCGGTTGATCTGAATCGGGCCCACCTTGCTCTGCTTGATCTGAAGGCTGCCGCGGTTCGGGCGTTCCCGAGCTACCCGGACTTTCTGGAGATGTTCGGGCGCGGTCATTCGAAGGCGAACATCGCGCGGTTTCGTCAGCAGATCGCCCCACTGCTGTCGGTCGAGGCGCGGCGTTGGTGGATGGCGCGCGATGCCTTCGGGCGGCCACGCATCAGCATGTTTACGTCAGGCCTGCACCGGCATGGTCTGACCGGACGATTTATTGGAATCATCCATGCGTGGGCGCGGATTCGGGGCGTGCGTCTTGAAGACTGGACGCGAGCGAAGACGACTCAGGAGCAGGCCGAATGGTTTGATTCCAAGGTCGCACGGCTCTTTGACGGCGCACTCGTGCGGCGCCTGGCTGCTTCGCCTCCGGTGGTCTGGAATTTAGGGATTCCGCCTTCACAGCACGATGCACTGTGCGAAGGTCAAGTGCAGACGATGGCGAGTGTATTGCGCGAACGCGCGCGCCGACTCGCCACCATCGCGCCGGTTGCAGACAACTGGTTTGCGTGGCAAGCCTTTGCGCGTCGTTATAACGTCGAGAATGGCCCCTTGCCTCCCTATCTTGAGCCGCAGGCCTTTGACGTGTTGAAGGCTCGAGTCGATCGTTTGCAGATGGCGCATGAGAATCTGCGCATCGTCTTGACAGGACGCCCCGCCGGCAGCCTGGATCGCTTTGTATTGCTGGATGCTCAGGACTGGATGTCCGACGACGAGCTCGTTCGCTTGTGGCAAGAGATCACCCGAACAGCCCGCCCCGGTGCCCGCGTCATTTTTCGCACCGCCGGCGTCGGATCTCCGTTGGAGCGCGCGCTGCCGAACGCGATTGCGTCTCGCTGGCGTGTTGACCATGTAACGGCAGATCGACTCCATGCGCGGGATCGTTCTGCAATTTATGGTGGTTTTCACCTTTTGCATCTCATTTGAGCCAGCAATTTTCGTTGGGAGCCGACAACGCGATTGCGTTGCGGCCATGGATTAGCAACGCGGATTCATTTCTGCAGATTGTCCCGACCGCATCCGGGGAAGTTCCGGTTCTGGTGCCGGACCCGCGGGTCAAACCGACACCGCTCGCTGAGCGCGCCTGGGTGACATGCCTTTGGTCAGGGTCGGCGGGTTATGCGATTGATGAGTGGCTAGACCGGGCGGGCAAGGGTGGCAGGGCCAACGCCGCGGGGGATGCAGGGGCCGGGCCCCGCTGGCATCTGAAAGGCGGGCTCAAGGCCGTTGCGGGTTTAAGTACTCGACTCAGTTGGTGGTTAGGCCCATGGCGCGGTGCGGTTCAGGTCGGAAGCTGGCCCTTCTCGACTACCCTTCGCGAGACGCTACGCGATACAGATCTGATCGCGGTGCTTGAATCGGTGATCGACTGCTACCCGGATCGGCCGATCGCGCTTCGACATGTGTTTGAAGATAGCTCGCCTGCTTTACTCGAAGCCTTGGCTCGGTGGGTCTTTCAGAGGCTTCCGGCCCGGGTCGTCTACACCCTGGACGCGTGCCAGGCTATCAAGCCCAAGGCCTCCCATCTGAAACGCGACCTCGCACTGCTCGCGCGATCGGATTTGACGATAGTCCCAGACGCTGATTTCACGGCGCAGGACCTCGAGCGAGCGCTCGACCTTTATCAAATCATCTACCGTCAACGACATAGCCTGCGCAACCCCGATTATTCGATCGAATTTTTACAATGGGCTCGGCGCCGCGGCTTGATTGAGTTGCTGGGCTTACGTTCGTCTACCGGACAACTCTGCGCGTTTGCGGCCCGACACAATCAGGGCTCGACGACCAGTGTGCCCATGCTTGGTTACGATCTCGAGGCGGATCGGCGCGATGGGCTCTACCGGCAACTGGTGGCTGTTTTGGTTCGCGAGGCGGGGGTTCGCCAACAGAAGTTCGACTTTTCGAGTGGCGCCGGGGACTTTAAGCGCAAGCGGGGTTTCGAGCCCCGTCTTGAACTGACCATGTTGCGCGCGCCATCCCGATGGCTTCAACGAGGGCCGGGGAGTCTGGCACTGAGTCTGGCGTGCGCTGGAACTTCGTTCCTGGATCTGGATCGACTGATCGCCGCCGGCGCTTGATGTCAATTTGCGCCGCGATTGAGCGGCGCCGTGATTGATCGCTGCCTAAACGCTCAGGCGGCGACCAGCATCCTGCGGTCGAGGACCTCGAACTCTTCGCCGGGTTGCCCCCCGGGCTTGCAATGCAGGATTTGCAGCTCACCCTCATGGGTCTCAACCAAGGCCGTCAGGCTCTCGACCCAGTCGCCGTCGTTGCAGTAAAGAATGCCGTCGAGGTCGTGAATCGCGGAGCGATGGATGTGTCCGCAAACGACGCCATCGAACCCACGACGACGGGCCTCGCCCGCCAAGGCCTGTTCAAAGTCAGAAATGAACGAGACCGCGTTCTTGACCTTGTGCTTTAGGTACTGGGAGAGCGACCAGTAGGGTTGACCCAGGTAGTTGCGAAGGCGGTTGTAGTGACGGTTGAGCCACAGCGA
>CAIPGD010000395.1 GCA_903864485.1 uncultured bacterium
CGCGCTCGTGGCTCCGCCTCCGCCTGCACCCGTGTTCGTGCCCAACATAATGGCATCGCCGGTTCCAAAATCGTCGGGCGCTGGCGGCGGCAGGCGTCGCAGGGCCTCGTCCCGCGGCATCGGTTGAGAGGCGTTTTTGGCCAGGCCAACTGTGGGGCTCGCAAGCGCCGCCGCGGTATTGCTGGTGCTGCCTGCCGAACGAAGCACGCCGCGCTGCTCAGGGGATAATTCCCGGTAGGCCTCGTACTGCTGGACCCTTGCCTCGGGCGGCAACACTTTGGCGAGGCGGTAGTTGCTGCGTGCCATTTGGCGTTGCGGTGGCGTCAGCGCCGCCCATTCTTGAATCCGCTTCTGAGCACGCTCCTGTTGGTCTGCGGCCAAACGTGGGAATCGTAGAGCGAGTTCGGCCCAGGCGCGCTGCTCAGCGTCCGGGAGGGTTGTCCACGAGTCTTTGAAAGGCTCTAACAAGGTCTGCTGTGCCGGGGAAAGTGAGTTCCACCGCGGGACGACCGGGGCGGGAAGCAGGGCCGAGCGCGTCGCGGGGCGGGTGGGCTCGGCCGTGGCAGGGCTCGGTGGAGTGCTTGGTTCTGAGGCGAGCTTTGCGCCAAATTTCACACCCAGACCGGACCCAACGCCGATGGCAACGGCAATGCCAATCCCGATCGCGATGGCTGGCCCCGTGCGCATACTCGGCTGGCTCGTTCGGCCTCAGGGCCGGTTGTTTTTAAGAAAGACCCCGAAGCCGTGGTCTGCGTAGGCCGAGATCGGGACCTCGTCGGTCAGGACCGCCTCATCGATTTCGGCGGTTTCGTCGGCCTCGAGCGCATCTCCGATGTCTGCGATCGCCATAAAACCAGCAATGATTGCTGCCAGTGGCAGCAGAGTCACTAATAAACGCCAAGGCAGCGACGGTTGGTCGTGACCGCCGCGCGCGCCCGAACCCGCGTGCACGGTCGCGAATACATTAGCCTCTACCGTCTCAAGCACCGCGGTCTGTGCGGCCAGTGCAGCCTGACTGGCTAGCTGAAGGCGGTGGGTGATCCGATACGGCAGTCGCTCGGCACCTGCATCCAGGGCGCTTACAACGCTTCGGGTAAATGCATCCGTGGTACGAACTGATCGGGCAGGGCGGGAAGAATAGTTTGTCATGATTTAAATCCCCGGGATCGTAATGCGGCCGCTAACGAATGAGTTGCCCGCGAGCAATGCGTTTTGACGCTGCCTTGTGAGCAGCCCATCGCCGCGGCGGTTTCAGCCACGTCCAGGTCCTCCCAATAACGCAGCAGGAAGGCTTCGCGTTGACGTGTTGGCAAACGTTCTATTTCCTCTTCAATAATTCTGACGGTCTGCTCGCTCGCGACTCGATCTTCCGTGCTTTCCGCAGCCTGGCTGCCCTCTTCGGCCTCGAACGATTCGAGCGGATCGAAGTCTTCGTCGGCTTCCCCGGGTGGGCCGCGGAGCGCGGACCACAGGGTGACCCAAAAGTTCCGCACCTTGTTGCGGCGAAAATGATCGTGAATCCGGTTTTGCAGGATCCGCTGGAACAGCATCGGCAGTTCTTCGGCCGGCTTGTCGCCATAACGCTCGGCGAGCCGCATCATCGCGTCCTGAACCAGGTCGAGCGCTGTATCGTCGTCGCGCACGGCGAAAACCGCCTGTTTGAAAGCGCGCCGTTCTACCGACGATAAGAAGTCGGAGAGTTCCTGTCTGGATGCCATGCCGAGAGGAACTGTAGCAGACCGCGGTCGGCTGCGGGACGGGTTTGGGCGGATCCCGATCGCCGGTTTGACCCAAACGTAGGGACCCGATATCTTTACGGGTTACCCCTACCCAGCGATGCCCCGGGCGCCTCACAAGGGCAAGGCCGGGGCCTCCGTTCAATCCTCGCAAGGACCTGCTCCAAGGCCTGTGTTGCTCGCCCACCCCGACGCAATCCGTCGCGAGGTTTGGGGGAGTGGTGCCGGCGGTCGGGATTTCCTGCTTTTGAACCGGAACTAACATGATGGAATTAACTGGCGCGGAAATTGTCGTCCGCTGCCTTCAGGAAGAAGGAATTAAGCACGTCTTTGGGTATCCCGGCGGTGCGGTCCTCTACATTTACGACGCGTTGTACACGCAAGATCAGGTCCAGCACATTCTGGTGCGCCACGAACAGGCGGCCGTTCATGCGGCCGACGCGTATTCGCGGTCCACGGGCAAGGTCGGTGTTTGCTTGGTGACAAGCGGCCCTGGCGTCACCAATGCGGTCACGGGCATTGCGACCGCGTACATGGATTCGATCCCCATGGTGGTGCTCACCGGCCAGGTGCCCACGCACGCGATTGGGCAGGATGCCTTCCAGGAGTGCGACACCGTGGGGATCACTCGCCCCTGTGTGAAGCACAATTTTTTGGTGAAAGACGTCAAGGATTTGGCGTCCACCATCAAAAAGGCGTTTCACATCGCGAATACCGGACGCCCGGGGCCGGTGTTGGTGGATATCCCCAAGGATGTCAGCCGCAACCGTTGCAAGTTTGAATATCCGACCGAAGTGAGCCTGCGTTCCTATTGCCCCGTCGTCAAGGGGCATCAGGGCCAGATCCGCAAGGCCGTGCAGATGATTTTGAACGCTGAGCGCCCGATGATTTACACCGGCGGCGGCGTGATCCTGGCCAATGCGGCGCCCGAACTCAACCGGCTGGTAGATCTGCTGGGATTTCCGTGCACCAACACCTTGATGGGGCTCGGGGCCTACCGGTCAAGTGATCCCAAGTTCGTCGGGATGCCCGGGATGCATGGGACTTATGAAGCCAATATGGCAATGCAGCATTGCGATGTGCTGATTGCGATCGGGGCTCGATTTGACGACCGTGTGATCGGTAATCCGAAGCATTTCGCGCAGAATCCCCACAAGATTGTCCACATTGATATCGACCCCTCGTCGATCTCCAAGCGCGTGAAAGTTGATGTCCCGATCGTGGGCGATGTTCGCGAGTGCCTCCTGGATTTACTGGCGCAGCTTGAGGCTGGTCTCGCCACCGGTCACCGGACCGATCCGAAGGCGCTCGAGGCCTGGTGGGCGCAGATCACGCAGTGGCGTTCGCGCGACTGCCTGCAGTACGACCGAAAAGCCACCATTATCAAACCGCAGCGTGTGGTCGAGACACTCTGGGAGGTGACGGGCGGCGACGCCTATGTCACCAGCGATGTTGGGCAACACCAAATGTGGGCCGCTCAGTTCTATCGGTTTGACAAACCCCGGCGCTGGATTAACTCCGGC
>CAIPGD010000396.1 GCA_903864485.1 uncultured bacterium
ACGACCGCGACCATGTAGCCCCTGGTCCCGGCAGAGGCCACCCATAAGAATTGTGAAAAAGTCGCGGGCGTCGGGGCAGGTTTTTGTTCTGGATAGGGATCCAGAAGCGATTCAAAAAACTCAAACAATCAAAGATCCATCGTCTTGAGGTACGCGTGCAAGGAATCGAGTGCCGCAGGCGGAAGCGGCTCGTAAGGTGGATAAGGATCACCAAGGGCCATCCCTTGCAAATTCAGCGCCGCTTTCATCACGGCAGCCAGACCAAATTCCATCCAGCGCGACGGGAATAGCGTGAACTGCCTCTGCAATCGCGCTGCCTCAACCCAATCTCCGGCCTTAAACGCCCGATGAATCTTGTTTGAGATGAACGCGGCTGGGGGTGGCAGTGTCACGCCGGTGCCGCCGAGCATCAGGGATGCCAAATTCATCTGCAGCGTTGTGAAGTAATGTGCATGACCGCCATGTTCGATTTCTTCGATCAGGCGCGACACGCGAGTCAGATCGCGTGAACTTTCCTTCACAAACGCGATCCCCTCGAGCTTTGCGAGTTCGACCGTATCCTTGACCGACACGTCTGCACCCGGGCCCGAGTTGAGATAGAGCATCATCGGCAACGTCGTTCTCTGCAAGACCGTCTCAAAATAACGAACAAGCTCACTCAAACGAGGTTGCCCACCGGTCGGTTTCATCGGGGCCAACAACTGCAGCGCTGCAGCGCCTTGATCCTGAGCAAATTCGGCAAGTTCGAGGACGGTCCGAGTTGACGGATGGGAAATTCCGACCGCAACCGGCCGTCGCCCACCAACAAGGTCGATCGTGCTCTTAATCAGATCTTTACGATCCGAAAGACTCAAAAACTGGTACTCCTGCGCTTCGACTCCGGCCGCAATCACCATCGTCGCTTCACAGTCTTCAACCACGTAATTGACCATTCGTTCGAGCGCGCCATAGTCAACGGCGCCATTCGCCGTGAAGGGAGTCAGCGGGGGAACTACAGTTGCCGGGAATGCCAAATCAAGGTCACGTGCAATCGGCATCATTTAATCCACAGTGGCTTTAGCATGGCGGACGATCGCCTGATATTTTCGACTTTCCTGAGCAATCAAGGTAGAGAATTCGCTCGAAGACGTTGGCATCGGTTCAGCTGCCAGGGTGGTCATCAGATCGCGAAAAGACCGGGCTTGCATCGCTCCCGTAAACCCGGTGTGTAAGCGTTCGATCACCTCTGGTGGGGTACCCGCCGGTGCAAACAGACCAAACCACGTGCTGATGTCGAAGGCTTTGAGCTCCGCGACCCCACTGCTCGCCAGCGGTTTTAGTTCAGGAAATGCACTAGAGGGTTGGCGGGTTGTGATCGCGAGCGCCCGAATCCTGCCGTCCCGGATCCTTGGTGCAGCCGACGCCAGGTTGTCGAACAAGAACTGAACTTCACCACCCTGCAGCGCTAACTGCGCCGGCGCGGCCCCCCGATACGGGATGTGGACCGCGAACGTCCCGGTCTGCATCTTGAACAATTCCCCCGCAAGGTGCCCCGCACTGCCGTTACCACCCGATCCAAAGCTCAGTTGCCCCGGATGGGCGCGAAGATACTGAACAAAAGCAGGAACTGAATCGATTCGGTGGCGGGTAGCAAAAGTCGTCTCAAGCACCAGCACGTTTGGCACGTTCGCAATCAACGTAATGGGGATGAAATCGCGCTCGGCATCGTACGGAATCTTTGAATAAAGCCACGGATTGATCGCATGTGTGGCAACCGCACCCAACAACAGGGTCTGCCCATCGGGCGCCGACTTGGCCACCGCATCGGCGCCGAGATTGCCACCGGCACCGGATCGGTTTTCCACGATGATCTGCCCAAGAGTCGGACGAGCGGCCTCCGCCAGCGCGCGAGCCGACAAGTCCAGCGGACCGCCTGGGGGATAGGGCACGACCAGTCGAACCGGACGCCCATTGGGGGATACCGTCTGCGCATAGAGGTTCGATTCGCCGAAGGCACTGGCTGCAAGCGCGGTACCGAGCACTCTGAGGATAGACCTGCGGTTTGGCTCTCGGGGAACGGGCGCAGCTTGATCGATCGCTGAAGGATTAGGGTCTTTCATTTGATTCAGGTCTGTCATGTGATCGGTTCCTCCCAAATGACCTTCATGGCGCTGACGAACCGCTCGGCCGCACTCGATGCGAATGGATGATGCCCATCACGGATAACCCACTGCCCTGCAACCATCACATCACGCCATGGCTTAACTGGACTCGAGAACACCAGCGCATCGAGCATGCGCTCAGGTGGAAGTCCAAGTAGGACTGAGTCGAGCGGGTCGGCCACCAATAGATCCGCCCGGGCGCCAACGCGCAGTCCGCTCCCCGCCAAGCCGGCGGCGGCAGAACCAGCGCCAAGGCCCCCTTCAAATAAACGTTCGGCGGGCGAAGTCCATGTCGTCGGCTCGGCACAGACGCCGCGCTCCCGACGCACAAGTCTCTGACCTAGTTCAAGCCATCGGAATTCTTCGCGCCAATCGCGTCCAATCTCACTGTCGGAACCAATCGAAATCGGCACACCCGCCTTGAGCCATCGTGGCACATCGGTCAAACCGTCCCCCAAATTCGCTTCAGTGCTGGGACAAATCACCACCGACGCACCCGCCGCGGCCACCGCGTCAATTTCCTCAGGGTCGCTATGCGTGGCGTGAACCAGATGCCAACGCGAATCCAGGCGATTCATCCGGGCCAGCCATTGCACCGGTCGCATTCCGGTCGCAGCCAGGCAATCGTCAACCTCTTGAGTCTGCTCAGCAACGTGAATGTGAATCGGCCAATCAACGTCTACCGCGAGCCGCACCAATTGCGCGATTGAATCTGCGCTCGCTGCCCGCAGTGAATGGATGGCCAACCCCGCCGAGACTCGCTCGTGCGCGAGGGCATGAATTCGCTGAGCAACGCGCCATACACCAGCCGCGTCAAGCCGAAACGACTGTTGCTGCGGCTTCAATCCAAACGAAGTGAACCCCGATCGCTCATAGAGAACCGGACAAATCGTGAGTCCTATACCGGTCTCCTCAGCTGCTTCAATGAGCGCTTCTTCCATGCGCCATTCGCCCGCATCATTCGAGAGTTCAGAACCCCCTCGCAAATAATGAAATTCACAACGATGGGTGTATCCCCCTGCGAGGAGTTCGACAAAACATTGCGCAGCCACGGCCTTCAACAACGCGGGGCTGAGACGCTGTGCGACCTGATACATCCGATCGCGCCAGGCCCAGAAGTCATCGCGCATCTGAAACCGTTGTTCCGTCAAACCCGCGAAGGCTCGCTGGAACGCATGCCCGTGGGCATCGACGAGACCTGGCAGCACGGGCCCCAACAACCGGGTAGCTTGCTCAGGCGCCTGACCGTAACCCGGCGTCACGCTCGACCAGCAACCGCTCGCATCGACCGTCAATACAACGCCGAAATGCCAGCGGCCATCAACCCAAGCCTGCGGCGCCCAAACGATCAATCGGGCCGCCATTGAGCCAACGATTCCAGGAGATTCTTCAAGACGCGCCGTGCGGGTTCAGCCCGAACAGGGTCCCATTGTTGTGGACGCAATTCGTCGAGATAGCTCGACCAAGTCATTTCCATCTGGACGGTATGCCAGCCCTGAGCGGGCCGACCGTAATGGCGTGTGATGTACCCCCCCTTAAAACGACCGTCAATGACATGGCTGAACTGCGTTTGCCCGTTAAGGACGTCGACGCATAGGTCGCGCAGGGACGGCGCGCAGCTTGCGCTATTGACAGTGCCCAAATTGAGATCCGGCAAACTTCCTTCAAACAGCCAGGGAACTTCGCTACAAATACTGTGACCATCAAACAAAATTGCATAACCGTGCAAGTCACTTAACCGCGCCATTTCCGCGGTAATCGCATCATGATAGGGCTGCCAGTAATTCTTAATTCTCTCGTCAATTTCCGATCGACCTGGAATTTGATCGGGCAGGTAAAGGGGATCTCCATTGAAAAAAGTGGTCGGACAGATCGTCGTGTTGTTGGCCCCGGCATACATCGGTAGATCTTCGGGAGGTCGATTCAGATCAACGACATAGCGACTGAATTGGGGGACCAAAAAACTGGCGCCCAGGTCCTTCACGAAGTCATAGAGTTTTTCAACATGCCAATCAGTGTCCTCCACCTCAAGCGCTCTTGGCACCACTCGACTGGCGAGCGCAGGCGGCAACTCACGCCCGCTATGTGGCACGCTCACCAGCAGCGGCAGGTGGCCTTGATAGAGTTTGAAGATCACTGAAGCACCCCGCCAAGAATGGTTTTGCGACAGGCCTGATGCCCGATCCAGTAGGCGAGTTCGGCCGGGTGATCCAGATCCCAAACGGCGAAATCGGCCCGCATGCCAGCGGCCAGAACCCCACGATCGCTGAGGCCTAGGGCACGGGCGGCATGGACAGTCATCCCGCGAAGCGCCTCTTCGGGGGTCAAACGAAAAAGCGTGCAGGCCAGATTCAAAACCAGGGAAGGCGACAAAAGGGGCGCGGACCCTGGATTATGATCGGTCGCCAATGCGATCGGAACACCGGCACGACGCAAGGCTTCGACTGGCGGCACTTGGGTTTCGCGCAGAAAATAAAACGCTGCAGGTAGCAGCACCGCTACGCTACCGGCCTCAGCCATCGCGGCGATTCCGGCCTCTGATACCCATTCCAAATGGTCGCAAGACAGCGCACCAAATTCCGCGGCCAACGCGGCTCCCCCCTGGTCGCTCAATTGTTCTGCATGCAGCTTCACGGGAAGACCCAATCCGCGCGCGCACTC
>CAIPGD010000397.1 GCA_903864485.1 uncultured bacterium
CAACAATGCCCCCGTAGCTCAACCCAAACCACAGCGCAAAAAAGACCAGGCCCAGGTAGGACGCACCCAAGGCCCAGGCAACAAAGGCGCAACCCATCGACAACTGCATCCAGCAAAGAGCGGGAATACGCCCGATGCGATCCGCCAGCGAACCAACACCGAACCGACCGATCAGGCTGCCGATAACGATGATCCCGACCAAGCCGACCGATTGGGCCTGATCGATGCCAAGGTCACGAGCGGCGGGTGAAAGATGCGAAAACGGAATGAACATGGTCGGCGCAGCGAGCACCGTACCGAGGTAGAGCCACCAAAACGGTTGACCGGTGAGGGCTTCACGAAGGCTCAGCCCAGGTCGGATTTGATTGCCTGACTGCCCCAATGGCGGCGGCCTCTTCAGCCAGAAAGTCGTAAAAAGCCCGACAAAAAGGACGCCAATCGCGAGTGCGCGCATGGTGCTCCGCCAGGGTTGATCGGCCAGAAGCGCCGCGATGAGCATCGGGACCACCAGCGTTCCAGCCCCCACACCGGAACTTGCGATTCCGGCTGCGAGCCCGCGTCGCGCACTAAACCAAGGCTGAACGCTGGAGATCGCCGGCGTGTATACCAGAGCAATGCCAAGTCCGACCATCAATCCATAGCTCAGATAAACGGTGGGCAGGGCCTGGGCGAGACTGGTCCACCAGAGGCCCGCCGCAATGAGAACCATCCCAGAACCACAGACGATTCGGGGTCCGAAGCGATCCGTCAAAACGCCCGCTGCGGCTCCGAGAACGAAATAGGTCAGGCCACAGATCCCGAAAATCCAGGAAACGTCGGCGCGCTCAGCCGAAAATTCAGCAGCGAACGACTCGAAGAAGGCCGCAAACGAGTAGGAAACGCCAAAGATAATCGCCAGACTGAAGAAGGCGGCCCCGACGATGACCCAGGCGTATCGAGGTTCGGTCACTGCAGCCACATGGTCATTGAACCCTCTGGGATGGCCTGAGGCCGTTTAGATCAGAACAATAACAAGGATTCAAACGACCCAGCCGAGACGCTACACTCATTTAAATTCGTGATCCAAATCCAGCGATCTCAATGTCGGCTTCCCACGGTGGCTAAGGGGTTTTGACCCAAGGAATCTTATGACTAAGAAATTTGCATCCCAAGCTGATCTCGATGTGAAGAAAACCACGTTCGAGCAACTCTCCGATCACTGCTGGGCGTACACAGCAGAAGGTGACCCGAACACCGGCGTCATCATCGGCGACGACGCGGTCCTGATTTGCGATGCGTTGGCCACACCGGTCATGGCACAAAAGCTGATTACGGAAATTCGCAACGTTTCCGATAAGCCGATCAAATACGTGGTGCTATCCCACTACCACGCCGTCCGCGTGCTCGGCGCTTCTGGCTACAAGGCCGCCGGTATGCAGGAGATCATTGCCAGCAAAGGCACGTACGAAATGATCGTCGAACGGGGCGCGCAGGACATGCAATCCGAGTACGAACGCTTCCCCCGCTTGTTTGACGCCTTTGATTCGATCCCAGGCCTAACCTGGCCCACCCTTGTCTTTGAAAAAGAGATGACGCTTTGGATGGGCAAGCTCGAAGTCAAAATCATGCACCTCGGTGCAGGCCACACCCGAGGCGATACCGTAGTCTGGGTCCCTTCTGAAAAGGTTTTGTTCTCCGGTGATCTGGTGGAGGCCGATGCGGCCTGCTACACCGGCGACGCCCAATTGACCGAGTGGCCCGCCACGCTGGACGCCCTCGCCGCGCTGC
>CAIPGD010000398.1 GCA_903864485.1 uncultured bacterium
CGGCACGTCGACGTGGGTGCGGCAACTCCTTCACCCGATTCTCGATCCGGGCAACACAATCACTGGCCAACGGGCAGGCCTCACAGCGTGGCCGAGCGCGGGTACAGACCGTCGCGCCCAGATCCATCAATCCTTGCGTGTAGGAACCGATCCCCTCAGCCCTCGGCAACAAGTCCTCTGCCAGCGACCAGAATCCACGCAGAACAGCCGACTGAGTCAGGTCCCCCTCGATGCCAAACACCCGACTCAAGACTCGGCGTACGTTGCCATCGAGGATCGCCGCCCGGCGCCCGTACGCCAACGCCGCAATCGCTCCGGCAGTCGAGCGCCCAATCCCCGGGAGTGCTTCCAGCAACGCGGGATCGGCTGGAAACTGACCCCCGTAGTGCGCCTGAACTTCGCGAGCACAGGCCAAGAGGTTGCGCGCTCGGCTGTAGTAACCAAGGCCCGCCCAATACGGCATCACCTCATCGAGCGGTGCCGCCGCCAACGCTGACAAGGTCGGGAACCGCTCGAGAAAACGGGCGTAATAGCCAAGTACCGCCGCCACCTGGGTCTGCTGCAGCATGACCTCTGAGAGCCAAATCCGGTACGCGTCTTGGGTCGCCTGCCACGGCAAGGCATGGCGACCGCTGTGCAATTGCCATCGGATCACGCGGTCGGCGAACCCTCCACAGTCGAAAGCCGGCCCGATGCTTAGGGAACTCGAGCGCGGCATCAGTGCTGACAACCCGGGCAATAAAAACTGGCGCGCTGCTGCTGAACAACGCGCCGGATCGTCCCGTGACAGCGCCTGCAGGTAAGCCCTTCGCGACCGTAAACCAGGGCATCGATCTGAAAATAGCCGCTGGCGCCGTCACTACTCACAAAATCTTTTAGAGTGCTGCCACCACGGGCCAGCGCATCCGACAAGGTATCGCGCACCGCAACCGCCAGCCGTTGGTACCGCGCCCGACTAATCCGCCCAGCCCGCGTTGCTGGATGGATCTGCGCCCGAAACAGACTTTCACAGGCGTAGATATTGCCAGCGCCCACGACCAGTTCACCCGCTAGCAAGACGGTCTTGATCGAACTGCGACGTTCACGCGTGCCGGCATAGAGGTGGTGCCCGATCTGCTCGGCGGTCGCGCTGAGTGGTTCCAGGCCCAGCTTGGCGAGCAGCGGATGTGAGTCCACGGGCCCCGCACTACGATCGTGCCAGAGCACTGCACCGAACCGCCTTGGATCGTGCAAGCGCACAAGACCGTGATCGAAAACGAGGTCCAGATGATCGTGCTTGCGCACCGGAACCTGTGGGTCAACCCAGCGCAAACTCCCCGACATCCCGAGATGGATCAACATCCATCCGGATGAGAATTCTATCAATAGATATTTACCGCGCCGCCAGACCTGATGCACCGCCTCGCCCCGGATACACTCTGACAAGTCGGCTGGAATAGGCCAGCGCAGTGCCGGCACGCGAACACGCACGTCGCGCACAACGCGAGACGTCATGTGTGGCGTCAAACCACGACGAACGGTTTCAACCTCAGGAAGCTCAGGCATTGCGACAACCTAACGGTGTACCCTACCATTCCAAGATGACTTGCGCCTACTTTCCCAAACGGTTGTACCGGATAAGCCAACAGTGGCTACCGCACTGGCATCTGCCACTGGTGGTGGCCTGCGTTCTGTTCGGATCGACACAGCATGGAATTGCCGCGAGCGAATCGGACCATCAGACGCGGCTCGCAGCCGACACCGAAGCGGCCAGCAAACCGCGTCCGAGTCGGGCGCGCACGACCCCCGCTCGCTCCAACGACGCTTTGTCGGCACAGCGCGTATTTCAGATTTTGGCCGCCGAGATCGCCGCACAACGGGGTCAGATTGGCACGGCGGCCGCGACCTGGTTAGCCTTGGCCCGCGAAACGCGGGACCCGAAAGCGGCCCAACGGGCGACCGAATTAGCCCTCACCGATCGATCAGGCGGGCGGGCGATCGAAGCCGCCGAGTTCTGGCTTGAGCTTGAACCCGAAGCCACAATACCGGCGATGGCGCTCGAAACGCTATGGCTTAGTAACGGCCAACTCGATCGCGCCGAACCCCTGATCGCGCGCCAGCTCGAGGCTGCCCGCAAGACTGAGCAACTAAGCGAACGTTACGGCCCACTGACCCGCAACCTGCTGCGCGCACCGGACCGATTGGCTGCCTTGGCCCTGCTCGATCGGGTCAGTATGGTCGACCTGGATCAAGCGGCTGCAAGGATTGCCCGCGCAACGCTCGCCCACGCGGCGGGCAATCAGGGCCGGGCCGCTGCCGAAATCCGCAGCGCCGCTGCATTGCGACCTGGCTCCGAAGAGGTCGCACTGACCGCCGCCACGGTACTCACGGTCGACACGACGGGTCGTCAAGAAGCCATCTCGCTCCTGCGCGCCTTCGTAGACGCCCAACCAAAGGCGCCGAGAGCGCGTTTCGCGCTGGCCAGACTCTATGCCATCGACAGCCGCCTCGATGATGCGCTCGCCCAACTCAACCGTACCCTGGCGGACGAGCCCGACGACCCCTCGACCCTGTTCGCGGCGGCCCATCTTGCGGCTGAGCTCAAACGCCCAGCCGAGGCGACCCAGCTGATGAGCCGATGGGTTGAACTCCCCGGCGAATCAGGCGCAGAACGCAATCCGGGCTGGATGTTTCTGGCCCGCATGGCTGAAGACCAGGGCCAGTCCGAGCAAACCCTGCGCTGGCTCGAGCGGGTTAGCGATGGCGACGAGCAGGTCGAGGCGTTGGTGCACAGGGCCATCGTGCTTGGCCGACTCAAGCGGGCCGATGAAGGCCGCGCCCTGCTCTCGAGCGCTGACCCCAAAACGTCGCGCGACCGAACCCGAGTGGTCCAGGCGCGCGCCGAGTTGCTGCGCGAGGACGGTCGCCCCGCCGAAGCGTTCGACGTTGTCGACGCTGGTCTCGCCGCCCAGCCCGACGAGCCCCAGCTCCTGTATGACCGCGCCATGCTCGGCGAACGCCTCGGTCGACTTGATCGCATGGAAAGTGACCTGCGGCGCCTGATCACGCTCCGCCCGAATCATGCCCACGCCTACAACGCGCTCGGCTATACCTTCGCGGACCGCAATGTCCGACTGGACGAAGCCCGGACTCTGATTGAACGGGCGGTCCAGCTGGCACCCGAAGACCCACAAATTCTGGACTCGATGGGCTGGATCGCCTACCGGCAGGGTAAGACGGACGAGGCAATCAATTGGCTCCAGCGCGCCTGGGCGATCCGGAACGACCCCGAAATTGGGGCCCATCTGGGCGAAGTCCTCTGGCGAATGGGGCGCAATGCCGACGCCATCACGATCTGGAATCAAGCCATCGGGCGCGATCCCTCCAATACGCTCCTGCGCGAGACGCGCGATCGCCTGGGTGCCTCGCTCTGAAGATCGGCGCCCGGACCGTTTTGCTGGTCTGGCTGACCACCTTATCGGCCTGCAGCACACTGCCGGCCTCAAACGTCCGACCGGGCCGGATCTCAAACAGCCCTGACACCAACCCCGCCGAGACAAGCCAGGCCGATCGGGTGTGGTCAGGGCGTTTTGCCGTTGAGGGCTCGCCCGAGCTTGCCGCCGCGAGTGGTCGTTTCACCCTTGAGCGCTACCCGACGAGACGCCGGCTTGATTTGCTCGGGCCGCTGGGTCAGGTATTGGCCCGACTGGACATTAGCGCGGAGGGCGCCCGTCTGACCCGCGCCAACGGTGAGGTCGAAGTAGCCGAGGATGCCAATCAACTCATTGAACACGCTTTGGGTTGGCGGCTCCCGGTCACGCAAATGGAGCGTTGGCTCGATGGTGAATTTGCGCTGGTGACGGAACGGGCAGCAGATGGAACACCCCGATCCGCCATCGATTCCGAGTGGAGAATTCGGATCGACCCGCCGCGTCGCTTGGCCCTCGAGTGGCCGGCCGATCTCAACCCTGCCCCAGCACTCATGCCCGAGCGCCGGGTGCGCGTGCGACTGCTCTTAGACCCGTAAACACGCCCGATGCCATGACGTGTGCCCCGTTTGAGCCACTCCTGCAGTGCCCAGCGCCCGCCAAACTGAATCTCTTGCTACACGTCACCGGGCGACGCAGCGATGGCTACCATCTGCTCGAAACCGTCTTCCAACTCATCAACCTATTCGACTGGCTGGATTTTGAGCCACGCGACGACGGTCAGATCGTCGCATCGTCTGGGGACTGGCCGATCGAACAAGATCTGGCGGTGCGGGCCGCGCATTTGCTCAGAGCGACAGCTGGAGCCAACGACCACACCGACTTCGGGGTCACGATCCGGATCCAGAAACAGATACCCGTTGGCGGGGGCCTGGGCGGTGGCAGCTCCGACGCAGCCACCACTTTGCTCGCGCTCAACCAGCTCTGGCGATTACACTGGCCCATCGACCGGCTGGCCGCTCTTGCGGCCCAGCTCGGCGCAGACGTGCCAGTCTTCGTGCGTGGCCAGAACGCCTACGCCGTCGGAATCGGCGAGGAATTGCAGCCGATCGACCTGCCCGAACGTCATTACGTCGTGATCGAGCCGCCCATTCAGGTGCCGACGGCTGTCGTTTTTGCGGACCCAAATTTGACACGAAACACGAAACCGCTCACATTAGAAGGCTTCGCTCGCGAGCAGTCGGTAGCAACACACCGCCTCCCAGGTCACAACGATCTTCAGGCGCCTGTGCTCCAACGATTTACCGCGGTGGCGAAAGCACTGTCTGCGCTTCAGGAAGCGGCACACGACTTCGGAGTTGACGCTTCGGCGGTCCGGATGTCGGGTTCTGGAGCCTGCGTGTTCGCGGCGACCGATTCACTATCGATTGCAGCGTCCATTGCAGAAGCGGTCGCAGGGGCTGGCGTAGGGCGCGTTCATCGATGCGCATCCCTGCGGCGGCATCCGATGATCGGGACGGTGGCGCACTGATTGCAGCGCTTGGGGAGTCGCCAAGTTGGTCAAGGCACCGGATTTTGATTCCGGCATGCGAGGGTTCGAGTCCTTCCTCCCCAGCCATTCTAAAAGTCATCGTCTCCTGCTCCTAAACTTTTCATCGCATATCGGGCCCCCTTGAGTACGCCCATCTACGTCCGCCGCCACAGCGAAGCGCTCGAACCCGATGGTTTGATGATCTTCACAGGCAACGCAATCCCTTTGCTCGCGGCCGGAGTCGCTACGCACATGGGTCTCCCCCTGGGCAAAGCCCGGGTGGGCAAGTTCTCGGACGGCGAAGTCATGGTCGAAATTCTCGAGAACGTGCGCGGCAAGGACGTGTTCGTGCTGCAAAGCACCTGCGCCCCGACCAACGACAACCTGATGGAATTGATGATCATGGTCGATGCGCTCAAACGCGCCTCAGCCGGACGCATCACCGCGGCGATCCCATATTTTGGCTATGCCCGCCAGGACCGGCGGGTTCGATCGTCAAGAGTTGCGATCAGCGCCAAGGTCGTCTCAAACATGCTTCAGATTGCCGGCGTTGACCGGGTCCTGACGATGGACCTGCATGCCGACCAGATCCAGGGGTTTTTTGACATCCCGGTCGACAACATCTACGCCTCGCCGGTGCTTTTCGCGGATATCGCCCGGCACCGGTTTGATGACCCAATTGTAGTCTCCCCCGACGTCGGCGGGGTCGTACGGGCGCGAGCGATCGCCAAACGGCTCGAATGCGACCTCGCCATTATCGATAAGCGCCGACCCAAGGCCAATGTTTCCGAGGTCATGCATCTCATCGGTGAAGTGGATGGGCGAACCTGCCTGATCATGGACGACATGGTCGACACCGCTGGTACGCTGACCAAAGCGGCCGATGCGCTCAAAGCCAACGGGGCCAAACGCGTGATCGCTTACTGTACGCACGCCGTGCTTTCAGGGGGTGCCATTGCACGGATCGCGTCCAGCACGCTCGACGAACTGGTGGTCACGGATTCGATCCCGCTCGCTGCCGATGGGCTAGCCTGCCCGCGGATTCGAGTGATCAGTTGCGCCGCCTTGCTGGGCGAGACCATCCTCCGTATCAACCGGGCCGATTCCGTGTCCTCTCTCTTCATGGACGAGTAAGTCCCGACTCAGCCATTCAGTTTTCTTAACCCCCCGGGTCCGTGGTCGCGCGGTTCGGGGTATCACTCAGGAGTATTCCTATGAAAGTCGTTGCAACGACCCGACCTGCGCAAGGCACGAGTGCGAGCCGCCGCCTGCGCCACGATGGCAAGGTCCCCGGTATTCTGTACGGTGGCAAAACGCCGCCGGTACAGCTCGAAATCGAGCACAACCCGCTCTTCCACGCACTGCGGGTGGAGGCCTTCCACGCCTCGATCCTTGACATGGAAATCGATGGCGCAAGCCAGCGGGTTCTATTGCGCGATGTGCAGTGGCACCCTTACAAGCAGCAAGTGCTGCATATCGACTTCCAGCGTGTCGAAGCCGACACCGTGATTCACATGAAAGTGCCGCTGCACTTTGTGAATGCGGACATTGCCCCGATCGTGAAAAAGCAGGCGGCAGTCCTTTCCCATGTCACCAATGAAGTCGATATCGCCTGTCTGCCGATCCACTTGCCGGAATTCATCGAGGTCGATCTGTCCACGCTGGATTCGACCGCAACATTGCATGTCAAGGACCTGAAATTCCCCGAAGGCGTCAAGCCGGTTCTGCGCCGCAACGAGAATCCGTCGGTGCTGACCGTCACGATTCCGCCACCGGTGGAAGAGATTGTCGTTGCAGCAGCCGCTGCGCCGGCGAAAGGCAAA
Source organism: uncultured bacterium (assembly GCA_903864485.1). Classification (GTDB taxonomy): domain Bacteria; phylum Pseudomonadota; class Gammaproteobacteria; order Burkholderiales; family Burkholderiaceae_E; genus RFPW01. Next base: position 6,762 of record CAIPGD010000398.1, read on the forward strand.
GGCAAGGGCAAGAAATAACCGTCAGCCGCAACCGGTAGAGCGGCTGCATCGGCGGGGCTAGTCGAGGGCGCGAGCCTTTCGGTCCTGGCTCCAAATCCGCTCCGCTCAAGATCGCGATGTCGGCAATTCAACTGATCGTCGGGCTGGGTAACCCGGGCGCCGAACACGAGACCGACCGCCACAATGCCGGATTCTGGTTCGTTGACCGGGTCGCGGCTGGCGCCGGTATCGTGCTGCGGGCCGAGCCGCGTTTCTCGGCCAGGGTGGCCCGGGTAACCATTGCGGGCGCCCCCGTCTGGTTACTTCAGCCAATGACCTGGATGAACCTGAGCGGCCGATCGATTTCAGCCGTCGCTCATTTCTATCGGCTCGACCCCGCCGCCATTCTGGTCGCGCACGATGAGCTTGATCTAGCACCCGGCGTTGCGCGGTTGAAATGGGGTGGCGGTTCAGGCGGCCACAACGGACTCAAAGACACCACCGCATCGCTGGGCACCGACGCCTACTGGCGGCTTCGACTGGGGATCGGACACCCGCGCCAGCTCTATCCGGGGCAGAAGGACGTCAAAGACTTTGTACTCGAGCGACCAAGCCGTGACCAGCAAACCGCGATCGACTCGGCGCTGCAACGCGCCTTGGAAGTCCTGGAACCGTTGGTGACAGGCGCGACCGAACGAGCAGCGCAAAAATTACATACCGATCCGAACCCCGCAACTGCCCCCAAACGTGCAAAGCCCGCTCAAAATGAGGGGCTGGATTCGGTCTGATCTTGAGTCTGAATCCGATTCTGAAAACCTTGCCCCTCACCCGTTTCAAATTTCCCTTCCGGAAGCTGCCATGTTCCTGCGTGTCCTGAAATTCCTGACCACGATTTGGCTCACGACGCTATTGCTCAGCGGGTGCCTGACTAATGACCCTCCTGGCCCCCCCACTGGATTGACGGTGCGAGCGGGCGAAACGAGTGCCGTCATCAACTGGGTAGCCGACCCCGGGGTGGAGTATTGGCTCTTCTATGCGCCCAAGAGCGTCGCTCCGACGACGACCGATATGAGCAAGGGGTGGACCGATCTAGTCGGGGGCAGCGTCGTCATCCGCGTGCAGTCGCCCGCAACGGTGATCAATTTGACCAACGACACGGAATACGTCTTCACGGTGAATGGCCGGGTCAACGGAGGCCCGGGGGGCAAAGGGGCGACCCTGACCTATGCCACGCCAAGAGCGGCCGGCACCCAATGGGCCTTGAGTACCTCCCCCCTCAATGGCGCCCAGGGACTGCGAGCGGCGGCCTACGGTGGCGTCTATGTCGCGGCAGGCTTAGGCGGTGCACTGGTGACCAGCCCTGACGGCACCAAATACACCACGGTGGACTCGACCACCAACCGCCAATTGAACAGCGCCACCTTCCTTGGGAGTTACAAGCTTGTGGGCGACGGCGGGACCATCCTCGTTAGCGCAGACGCCATCACCTGGACCGCGCAAGTCTCGAACACAACCAAGGATTTATATGGGATCGGGAACAACGGGCTTGCCACCACGGTGGCGGTC
>CAIPGD010000399.1 GCA_903864485.1 uncultured bacterium
TGCACATCAAATGCAGCCCCACCAAATGCACCCAGTTCACGCTGGATCAAACAGGCGGTACTCGGAAAAATCTGGTCTGGGGTGGACGTTGCGACAATCAAGAGGTCGACGTCAGCAGCCGTCTTACCGGCGGCGTCAAGGGCGCGCTGGCCAGCCTGCGCACCCAGCGTGGCGGTTGTTTCATCGCCTGAGGCTAAATACCGATTGCGGATGCCGGTTCTTTCGACAATCCAGTCGTCTGAGGTTTCAATCCCGCGCTCGGCAAGCTCAGCAACCAGCTCTGCGTTGGATACGGATCGCTCAGGTAACGCGGAGCCGGTACCCACGATGCGTGCGAACCGCGGAGATGAAATGTCATGCATTAGCAGGGAGCGAAATCAACCACGCGTGGAGTGTACGCTCAGATGACTTGTGTCGGTGCCGAAACCTCAGCCAAGCACCTTGGCTATTCGATCAACGAGTCCGTTGCGGGCGGCATCCCGAGCGCGGCCAAGTGCGTTAACAAACGCCACTGCGTCCGCGGAACCGTGGCTCTTGATGACCACGCCGCGCAGTCCAACCAGGCTCGCGCCATTGTAGCGACGGGGATCCAAGCGGCGTTTGAATCGCTTCAGCACCGGGAATGCCATTAACGCGAGGACCTTGGAGAGCGGTGTGCGTTCGAATTCCTCGCGGATAAAGCCTGTCATCAATTGAGCCAAGCCCTCAGAGGCCTTCAAGGCCACGTTACCGACAAACCCGTCACAAACCACGACATCGGTCACCCCTCGGTAAATGTCATTGCCCTCGACATTCCCAAAAAACGAGATCTGGCCCTTGGCCTGAGCGTCGCGCAGGAGATCGGCCGCCAGTTTGACGGTTTCGTTGCCCTTGATCAGTTCTTCGCCGACGTTGAGTAAGCCAACCGTTGGCTGCTGGCGCCCGTCAATCGCTCCAACCAGCGCAGACCCCATCAAGGCAAACTGGCGCAAGTGCTCCGGCGTGCAATCGAGGTTGGCCCCTAAGTCGAGCATCGTTGTATCGCGGCCACTCAAGGTCGGAAACGGCGCGGCGATCGCAGGTCGGTCAATCCCATCCAGGGTTCGGAGAATATAACGGGAGATCGCCATCCAGGCGCCCGTGTTCCCCGCGCTGATGCAGGCCTGCGCCTCACCCGCGTTGACCAACGAGGCGGCCACTCGCATCGAAGAATCCTTCTTCCCGCGGAGTGCTTGCGCCACAGCCTCCCCCATCCCCACTTCTTCAGATGCAGGCTGTATCCGCAGCCTGCCCGACCCTAAGAGAGATGCAACAGGTCGCCCGCTGGGCAAACGATCGCCGACGGATTCAGTCGCGGCGAGCGCAGCCCGGATTTCGGGCTCTAGGCCTACCAAAATCAGGGAAACGTCGTCGTTTTGAGAAACAAATTCGACGCATGCCGGAATCGTGACGGAGAGGCCCTTGTCCCCTCCCATGGCGTCAACCGCGATGCGGATCGTCATGCCAAACTTGCGCAGTCAGCGTGCGTGGGACGAACGACCACCACACCTCAGAATTTATTCGTCGGCTTTGGTCTTAATGACTTTGCGCCCACGGTAAAAACCGTTAGGGCTGATGTGATGGCGCAAGTGAACCTCACCGGTCGAAGGCTCAATCGCCGTCGCGGGAGGCGTCAGAAAATCATGCGATCGATGCATCCCGCGCTTCGAAGGCGATTTTTTATTTTGTTGAACGGCCATGGCGGACAGGTCCGAAAATTAACTAATCGACAAGTATAACAAGACTTTACGACTCGCGCTTCCTGAGAGATTCAAGCGCGGCGAAGGCGCTGGTTCGATCATCCTGGAGATGCTCCGGCAATGAACAGTCGGCGTGGCGAGGTTCCCGAAGGAGCTCGAGCAGCACCTCATCCTCTAGCCACTGCGCCAGCGAAAAATGCGGCGAAGCGACAAGAACGTCATAAGCCTCCGCTTCAAGGTCTTCCTGCTCGGCGCTCGATTCATCGGGCGCGAGCGCTGCCCAACGCTCGATCGCAATCGCTTGTTGCAGCGGCCCCAGACACCGCGCGCACGGCACAAGGAGATGACCTCTGGCACTCAGGTGCAGATGAGGACGGTCGCGACCCATCGGATCAGTCCAGGGCTCACCATCCACCGACCAGGTCAGCTTGCCTTCCAGACTGAACAACTCAGCCGCCACGCGTTCAAGTTGGCCAGCATCGACTTCACCTTCGCACCGTTGGCGGGCTCGAGCAAAGGCTTCAGCGTCGATGCTGGGGGGGATGCTAGTTATCATCCAAATAGAATACCTGCAGAATTAGCGCCCAATGCACCACACCAACGCCCCACCTCGCCGATTGCAGCTCGCGTCCAGTTCGCCATACCGCCGGGAATTGCTCTCGCGACTGCGCATCCCGTTTGAGGTCGTCGCACCCAATGTCGACGAGACACCCTACCCGGGCGAATTGCCCACGGCCTTATCGGCGCGTTTGGCCCTCGCGAAAGCGCAGGCTGTTGCAAGCCCCGGTACATGGACGATTGGGTCAGACCAGGTCGCCACACTCGATGGGCTACCAATTGGAAAACCTGGCCATCACGAAGCCGCTCGCTTGCAGTTGCAGGCCTCGTCGGGCCGCACAGTTCACTTTTACACCGCCCTGGCGCTCGTGGACTTTGACCGTGGGCTCAGCCGGGTCGAACGGATCGACACTCGAGTGCGCTTTAAAGTGCTCAGCGCCGAAGAGATTGAAGCGTATCTGCTTGCTGAACAGCCCTACGACTGCGCTGGTTCGGCCAAATGCGAAGGACTCGGCATCGCGTTACTCGAATCGATCGAGGGCGACGATCCCACCGCGTTGATCGGTCTACCCTTGATCCGGCTTTCTAGTTGGCTGCGGGAATGGGGTTGGAATCCATTGTTAGGCATTTCGCAGGAATCGCCTTGAGCAGCCCTTCACCTGGAACACTGCATCTAATCCCGGTACCCATCGGCCTATCTGGAGCGGGCGATCCAGTTGCTGAGCTCAGCGCCCCGCTGATCACATTGACAGCAGGTCTCGATTATTTGATTGCTGAGAATGCCCGCAGCGCTCGAGCCTTCCTGAAGCGATTGCCGCTGGTTCGGCCAATCCAGGAAATCGAAATCCGCGAGTTGAATGAACACACCTCGGCAGGCGAGATCCCCAACCTGATAGAACCGATCCTGGCCGGCCGGAATGCTGGACTGGTGAGTGAAGCTGGCTGCCCTGCCGTGGCCGATCCCGGAAGCCAACTGGTCGCTGCGGCCCACCGGGCGGGTATACCAGTCGTGCCACATATTGGGCCGAGCGCCCTCCTCCTGGCTTTGATGGCTTCGGGTCTGGAGGGTCAACGCTTCGCATTTGCGGGGTACTTACCCGCCCAGGCCAATGAGCGTGCCACGGCGCTTCAGCGCCTGGAAGACCGTTCTGCACGGGGTGCAGAGACTCAACTCTGGATCGAGACCCCTTACCGGGCACAGGCCATGATCACCACGGCCCTAAAAATTCTGAGACCAACGACGTCAATCGCCGTCGCCTGCGATCTCGCGGGCCCTCAGCAGTGGATCGGTTCTAAAACGATCGCGCTTTGGCGAAAAACACCACCCGACTTGACCAATCGATTGACGGTGTTTGCGCTCTTGGCCGACCGAGCGATCAGCGCAGCCTGGGTTGATCAAGCAGAGCACCAAACCCGATTGCCTTCCCAGCAGACGCGCCAAAACGTTTCACGAGTCGCTCCGCCACATTCTCTCGCGGGGAAAAATCGACGACGTTCTCCTCCTTAATGACATCGCGCGCCACGCTGTCAACGGTGCCGAGATCATCGGCCAGGCCAAGTTCAATCGCACGCTGTCCGGTCCAGAACAATCCCGAAAAAAGCTCAGGCCGCTCCTTCAGTCGATCGCCCCGACCTTGCTTTACGGCCGAAATAAATTGCTGGTGAATCTCATCCAGCATCTTTTGGACATGCGCGCGTTGTCGCTCGCTGACCGGCAGGAAGGGATCAAGAATGCCCTTGTTCTCTCCAGCGGTCAGTAGTCGCCGCTCGACGCCAAAACGGTCGAGGGTGCCGACAAATCCAAAACCGTCCATCAGAACCCCGATCGAGCCCACGATGCTGGCCTTGTCGACAAAGATACGGTCGGTCGCCGCAGCGACGTAGTACCCACCGGAGGCGCAAATCTCTTCGACCACGCTATAGACGGCGATATCGGGATATTTACTGCGCAGTCGACGGATTTCATCGTAAATCGCGCCGGCCTGGACGGGGCTACCGCCAGGACTGTTGACCCGGAGAATCACACCGGCGGTATTCGCATCCTCGAAAGCATTCTGCAGCGCCAGGTTGATATTGTCGGCACTGGCCAACCCGTCGGTCTCAATCGTGCCCCGCAAATCAACCAGTGCGGTATGCCGGCCACCATGACTTGAGCCGAATTCTTCAAACGGTTTGAAGACGCCCCATAAGGTCACTAGGGCCAACCCGATAAAGGCGCATTTAAAAAAAACGCCCCAGCGTCGCCGCAGTCGCTGTTCAGCGAGGGTCTCGAGCGCCAGGCGCTCCAGTAGAGACCGCTCCCACGACGCAACTGCTTGGGCAGTGGATTGCGAGGTCGACGGCGACTCATTGACAGGGAATTCAGACATGTGCGCGCTCGATTAAAACGGATGCGTTACGAAGCTGACAAGTCGACCCAGACCGAACCCTCAAGTTCGACCGCGGGAAGCTTTCTCAAGTGTTGGTTGCGGCATGGCCCGTCAACGCAGGCTCCCGTCGAGGGCTCATAGAGAGCCCCGTGGGTGGCGCACACCAAATATACCCCCCCATCGTCCCAAAACTGACCCGGAAGCCAATCCAATTCCACCGGGACATGCGCACAACGGTTCAGATACGCATGCACGACCCCTTCCGAACGAATTGCAAAAGCCGGTTGATCGGGACCAATCTCGAAACGAACGCCAAGACCCTGATCAACCAGGTCAGAGGACGCACAGACCCTGAGCCGAGTCGATCCATTCGCAACGGCCTGAGCAACGTGAACCATCGCGTTATTTTCAGGATTCATTGGGGGATGAGTTTTCGCGACAACTTCACCTCAAGCCACTCGCCCAATGCGTGAACGGAGTCATGAACCGGATCCACGCCGGCCGCCAGCAGGGTTTCCCGAGGGTGGGCGCCATATCCGACACCGCCAAACAAGGCGCCGGCAGACTGGGCCATCCCGTGATCGTGGGTGGTATCGCCAATCATCAGCGTGCGCGAGGGCTCGAAGCCAAGTTCTTCGCAAAGATCTACGAGCATCCAGGGGTGCGGTTTAGGCTCGCCCTCATCGGCGCAACGCGTCGCATCAAAGTGTCGGCGCAACCCCGTCTGATCAAAGGCGCGTTCAAGGCCCACGCGCGACTTTCCAGTCGCAACGCCCATTGCAATCCCACTTTCGCGCAGGGCGTCGAGCATTTCGCGCATCCCGTCGAAGAGCTTGAGCAATGGATCGCGGCCGAAATAATGGACCCGATAGCGCTCCACAAATTCGCGAAGGCGTTCTGGCGGTAATGACGGCACAGCAAGACGGAGGGCATCCTGGAGCCCCAAGCCGATCACATGGGAAGCCTGTTGCGCATTGGGCTCCTCGAGCTCCAAATCGCGAGCGGCAGCTCGAATCGAATCGGCAATCGCTCCGGTGGAGTCCACGATCGTGCCATCCCAGTCAAAGACAACGAGATCAACCTGAGACGGGGCTAAAGAATGCATGATGTTGGAGTAAGGTTTCAAAGGCAGGCGGTTGTGGCGCAACGACCACGGTAGATTGTCCACTGACTGGATGCTTAAAAGTCATCTGATAGGCATGCAAGTACATCCGCCGCCATCCCGCCTGGGCCCATAGACCATTCAGATAAAAGTCCCCATAGCGGTCATCACCAATAATCGGAAACCCCGCATGGGCACAATGAACCCGAATCTGATGGGTACGGCCGGTTTCAAGCTTTGCCTCAATCAAGGTCGTCGGCCAGTTTGCATCGATATCACGGTGCGCTAGACCCGTAATAATCGTGGCGGCACTCTGACCATCAGACCGAACGTACACCATGCGCTCCCCACTGGCCGTCAAAGTCTTGACCAATGGCCAGTCAAGACGCTTGCTTCGCAACGGCCAGCGACCGCTCACGATGGCCCGATATCGCTTGTCCGTAAGACCCTCGCGCAGCTGCGCATGCAGACTTAGCAACGCCGGTCGACGCTTGGCAATCAGCAATACGCCCGAGGTCCCACGATCTAAGCGATGCACGAGTTCGAGAAAGCGAGCCTCTGGTCGCGAGGCGCGCAGCCGCTCGATCACGCCATGAGCAATCCCGCTACCCCCATGAACTGCAACGCCCGCGGGCTTGTCGACCGCCAACAGTTCGTCGTCTTCCCAAAGGATCGGCATCACAATTGGGGCCGGAGGCGTGAGCGAGCGAGCTTGAATCGCCGGTGCAGCTGTGCGCACTGGCGGGATGCGCACCTGATCTCCCGTGTGGACGCGAGCGTCAGCCGATGCTCGTCCACGATTAACCCGTACTTCGCCACTACGGATCATCTTATACAGATGGCTCTTGGGAACCCCTTTGAGCTGGTGGGCCAAAAAATTGTCCAACCGCTGGCCATCGTGTTCCTCGCCGACATCGACCATTCGAATCGCACGCGGAGCGAGTTCTTCTATCACGCTGATATACTCAAAATGTTCAACCCTATTGTATGTGGGGCAACGACCACCGGACCGCCTTCGGTCGGGTCCAGGCAATCGTAAATAGTCGCCTTCGAGACTGTTGCTGCGAGACCGCCCGGATCGAAGGCATTTCACCCGGAGAGGCCGGCACTTCAACGTCATGCGATAGATTGAACATGAACGCGTGCAACCCGAAAAGGTGGCACTCGAAATAAACAGGATTTGCGTCCTCCACAGCGGCGCCGGGATGGCTCGGCGCGTGGACGGATCGGTCCGACCTGAAGAGTTTCTTCGTGGCGCGTCCCTTTGGCGCGGCATGAGCGTCCGAGCATACGGTTCTTTTCCCGGAGATCTAGCGTCCAAGACGGACCAGAACTCCAGTTTGGCAGGACGTCCTCGCGCCACTGGCGCTCGAGCGCACCGCCATGAATCGTTCACGCCCCCGCAATCTCTACCGGTCGTTCTCCGAATTCGTTCGCGGGATCGCGCGCACCTTGCACTCAGCGCGCCGGAGATGAACTGAATGAAGAGAATGTTATTCAACGCAACCCACTCTGAGGAGTTGCGGGTTGCGATTGTTGACGGGCAAAAGCTGGTTGATATTGATATCGAATCGGCGGGTCGGGAATCCCGAAAGTCCAATATTTATAAAGGCGTTGTAACTCGGGTTGAACCCAGCCTCGAAGCCTGCTTTGTCGCTTACGGAGAGGAACGACACGGCTTTTTACCGTTCAAGGAAATTGCCAAACAATATTTTCAGCCGGGTGTTGAAGGCCGGGCCACCATCAAAGAAGCCATTCGCGAGGGTCAGGAACTCTTAGTTCAGGTCGAGAAGGAAGAGCGCGGCAACAAGGGGGCGGCCCTGACGACTTTTTTGTCGCTCGCCGGTCGCTACTTGGTGCTCATGCCGAACAACCCCAGGGGAGGCGGCGTCAGTCGGCGAGTGGAGGGTGAAGATCGCCAGGAATTGCGGGAGGCGATGGACCAGCTCGAGGTGCCGACCGGAATGAGTCTGATCGCGCGGACCGCCGGGATTGGGCGAGGCGTCGAAGAGTTGCAGTGGGACATGAACTACCTCCTGCAACTATGGAGAGCCATTGAAGAAGCAAGCAAAGCCGGGCAAGGGGCATACCTGATTTATCAGGAATCGAGCCTGGTCATTCGCGCAATACGGGATTATTTCACTGCGGATATTGGCGAAATTCTCATCGACACCGATGACATCTATGAACAGGCTCGCCAGTTCATGGCCCATGTCATGCCCGGAGAGGTAAACCGGGTCAAGCGTTACCGGGAAGACACCCCCCTCTTCTCACGCTTTCAGATCGAACATCAGATCGAGACGGCATATTCCCGCCTTGTCCCCCTGCCCTCGGGCGGTGCCGTCGTGATCGACCACACCGAGGCCCTTGTGGCCGTCGACGTCAATTCGGCGCGCGCCACCAAGGGCTCCGATATTGAGGAAACCGCGCTTAGAACCAATCTAGAGGCGGCTGACGAAGTTGCCCGACAAATGCGACTGCGTGATTTGGGCGGTCTGATCGTGATTGACTTCATTGATATGGAGAACACGAAAAGCCAGCGCGAAGTTGAAAACCGCCTACGCGAGGCCTTGAGCGTTGATCGCGCCAGGGTCCAGATCGGCAAGATCAGCCGATTCGGCTTGATGGAAATGTCACGACAGCGCCTACGCCCGGCGCTGAATGAAGGCAACCACATGACTTGCCCGCGCTGTAACGGCACCGGCGTCATTCGGGATATTGAATCTTCCGCATTGCAAGTGCTGCGAGTGGTTCAAGAAGAATCCATGAAGGAAAACTCTGCAGCCGTCTATGCGCAGGTTCCCGTTGATGTGGCCTCGTACCTGCTGAACGAAAAGCGCACAGAAATTGCAAAGCTTGAGGCGCGGGTGAAGGTCGACATTGTGTTGATCCCAAACAAGCACCTTGAGACCCCACATTATCGACTGGAGCGTCTCAAGCACGACGATGAGCGTCTGGCGAGCTACCGGGCAAGCTATTCCCTTGCTGAGGGACCCGCTGAAGACAGTTGGTACTTGAACCGCAAGACAGAGCAGCCAAAAGCACGCCAGGAAGCGGTCGTCAAAGGGATCACCCCAGATCAACCCGCACCGGTTCACGTGCCGCGTGAAGTGGATGCTGCTTCACCCAAATCAGGCAACCCTCAAGGCCAACAGGCGCCGGCCACCTCGTTTACGGGGTCGCATGCTGCAACGTCCGGATCCGAGAATCAAACCGGCATCATCGGCCGAATCATGGGTTGGTTACGCGGGAAGGCCGCCAATGAAGCGCAGGCACCTCGCCCCGCGGTCGCCGCGCCAGAGCCAACGGACGAGCGCTCGCGAGCACCGCGCAATCCACGTGATTCCCGCGAATCAAGGGAACCACGCGAACCACGTGAGCCCCGCGAAGGCGGCCGTAACGGCCGCGAACCTCGCGATGGCGGCGCGCGTCGCGAGGGACGCGCAGCCAACGATAGTCGTCGAACCGAGACCTCTGGTCGTTCTGAATCAGCTGGCCGAGATCCCCAAGTCGTTCGCGAGGGCGCCGAAGGTCGGGGCAGCCGCGACGGTCGAGGCGGCCGCTCCGGCCGGCAAGAGAGGCCTGCCGGAGAGGCCCGCGCGCCTCGGGAAGAGCGACCACCCCGCAGCAGAGGTTCCAATGCAGAAGGCAGTGCAGTAGATGGCGCTGCGGTGGATCCTGCGTCGGCCGTTCAAAGTGGGGTCGCGCCGGGAATTCCTGCCGGCGTTGTTTCGGAGGCGAGAACCGATCAGCCCCATCAAGCCAACCCGGCCGATGATGCACTGCACTTAACGACGGATACCGAAGACACAGTTGAATCCGGCGAGGCCGCAGAGCGCCGTCGTCGCCGCCGCCGCCGTGGTGGACGACGTGACCGCCCCGAGGGCGAGCGGACCGACACCGAGTCGGGGCTAAGTGCCGAAGGTTCCGAACAGGCTGCGACTGTCACGGAAACGCCTACGGGCGAAGCCCCTTCGGCTGAGGGTCTCAGTGTTCAACCGCAAGACCGCCCAGCGCGTGCTCCGCGGGCACCACGCAGCCGGCGTCCGATTGACTCTGACGTGCAGGATCAGGAATCAGCCGCCCCTGCGTTGCAGGAAGCGCCTGCGGAACCGATCCCATCGCTTGAGCCGATCGCATCGCTTCAGCCGATCGCATCGCTTCAGCCGATCGTGTCGATTGAGCCGGCCATCTCGCCTGAACAGACAGCGCCAATCGCCCCTGTCGAATCTTCTGCAGCGGCCGGAAACTCAGTCGCTGAAGTGCCCGCAGAAGCTGCAGCGGTCGACATCGTCACGCCAGAGCCCTCACCCGCGGAGGCAAAACCTTTCACGGCGGAAGTGAACTCGCCCGAGCCGGTTACGCAAGCGCCTCAGGCACCCGTTGTCCTCACCGAGATTGTTGCAAATGCGGGTCTCGAATGGGTTCAAACCCGTAGTGACCTTGTCGTTGCCGAAGGTGCTGGCGAGGCGCCAACGCCGCGACCCGCGCGAGTCCGTAAGCCAAAAGTTGAAATCGTGGCCGAGCCCCTTCAAATGGTGGAAACGAAGAACGACGGGTCGCTCTAAACCTCAGCACCATAGGGCGAAGCCTTCCGTTCCTGACCGGGTAAGCCGAAGTAGTGTCGGCTTACCTGCAGGACGGCAACAACATGGGGACTGGGGGTGCAAACCATCACGTTTGCTTCTTCGTCTCGTTGCATGAACGAGGGGTCTTTGCACCGAATCGATCGCATCGGCATGGAAATCAGAGGCAAAGGAGCGGCCTCACCGCCCAAAATGGTACGGACTAGCATGATTGAAATCCTCCGGAACACGCGCCTTAAGACGCGATATATTAGTGAGTGGCGGCCCGTGAAAGTATCCATGGATGCGACCCAAGCCGCTTTATGAATTGGTCTGAGGTGCCGAATATTTCACCAACCCACATTGACGGATCGAGGCAACCGGCGCGAGTCTGGTGTGACGTTGCAGACCCGTCCCATCCCATTCCGTCCCATCACATCCCTATCAACTAACGTGCCCGCTGTTCGCTTCCACCCACGCTGATGGCAGAACGTTCCATCCCGATCGCGGACCTTCGCTATGCGGCGGTCGCTCCAGCCATCCCGGCAACTGCGATTGAGCCTGACGGCAATCTCGTAGACCGGCTGCGAAGACCGTTACGAGACTTACGCATCTCGGTCACCGATCGATGCAATTTTCGGTGCACCTATTGCATGCCGAAATCTGTGTTCGACCAGACCTACCAATTTCTTCCGCAAGCCTCCCTTCTGAGCTTCGAGGAGATTTTCAGACTCGCTCAACTATTCGTGGCCCATGGCACCGAAAAGTTGCGTCTGACAGGCGGCGAACCCTTGCTGCGCAAGAACGTCGAAGAACTGATCACACGGCTGGCGTCTTTGCGGACGCCCCGGGGGGAGCCCGTCGAGTTGACGCTCACTACGAACGCGAGTCTTCTGGTGCGCAAAGCCGAGGCACTTGCAAAAGCTGGTCTCAAGCGGATCTCGGTCAGTCTCGATGCGCTGGATGATCACACCTTTCGCCGGATGAATGACGTCGAATTCCCGGTCGCTGATGTAATCGCCGGAATCGAGGCTGCCGACCGCGCCGGTCTGCGCCCGCTAAAGATCAACATGGTGGTCCGTCGTGGTGTCAACGATCACGATATTCTGCCGATGGCAACTCACTTTCGCGGATCTGGGCACATTCTCCGATTCATTGAGTACATGGATGTTGGTTCCTCAAACGGATGGCACCTGAAAGAAGTAGTGACATCCGCTGAGATCATCGAAAAAATTGGATCGATCTATCCACTTGAAGCCATCGATCCAAACTATGTCGGCGAAGTCGCCCAGCGTTGGCGATACCGCGATGGGAGTGGTGAGATCGGGGTCATTTCGTCGGTTAGTCAGCCATTTTGCGGAGACTGTTCACGAGCAAGGCTCTCCACGGAGGGACGGCTTTATACCTGCCTTTTCGCAACTGCCGGACATGATCTGAGGGCCCTTCTTCGCAGTGGCCATAGTGACTCTGAAATTGCCAGTGCAATCGGACTCATCTGGCAGCAGCGCGAAGACCGCTACTCCGAGATACGCTCACACGCAGTCGCCCGAAGCGACCGGATCGAAATGAGCTACATCGGTGGCTAGCACCGAACGTTCGTCAATTCAGCAGTTGACGGCCACTTTCGAGGGCCTTGGTCACTTCGCAGGCGATTTCGTCGACACGCTGCTTTTCGACGGACTACTTTAAAAGCGCAGCCCTAAGAGCGTAACGCGAGACTCCTGGAGATCGCTGCGGCGATCATTACGCCAACCAATATAGAACACGCGGCAATTGCGATGGCTGCGCCAGGTTGTTGATGGTCCAACAAAAATCCCAAGATCGCTGGCCCCATTGCGGCACCCACGTCGATGCCTGAATACACAAGACCAAAGACCCGCCCGCTTGATTTCACCGGCGCTGCTTTGCGTACCAACATATCTCGGGATGGTTGCAAGATGCCCATTAAAAAACCAGCGATCCCCAGCAAGGGCAAGATCATGAGTTCCGGGGCGATGCCGCTTGCGAGAAGCAAGAGAAGCAACGAACAACCAAGTAAGGCACCCATCGCAATCCGCTCATGCCGACTTGAAGCGGCAGCGACAAAACCACCGGTGAACATTCCACACGCTCCCGCGAGCAAATAGAGGGTCAAGGCGCCCGTTGCTGTCGCAGCACTGATACCGTAAATCGAACGCAGCGACTGTGGCGCGAAATTCTGCAACCCGGTGCTCGCGAGCGTCACCGCGACAAAAAACAGGAAGCAA
>CAIPGD010000400.1 GCA_903864485.1 uncultured bacterium
CCATTCCCGGACGCCCATGCGCACGGTGTCGACGCACAGACTGAGCCGACTTATGACGTGCAGTTCGATAGCCTTGATTTATGGCCGGACGCCGCTGAACCCGCCAATGTGCACGTGGCGGTCTTTCAAAGTTATCTGGAGCGTGCGCCTCGGAGCTGAAAACGAGTTGAAGGTCACTTCAAGTTAAGCGGAGGGCCTGTCCCGATGGCCAAAATCCATCCTGATACCTACAAGGTGCTGCCCGGGACCACGCTGCGCCTTGATCAGGTCGAGACCCTTGCTGCGCCTTTTTATCGATCCGAGAAGCATTACCAGAAACTCCTGGCGGCGCAGCGGGCAGAACTCGACGGCCATCAGGAAATGCTCTATGCCACCGGTCAACAATCGGTTCTCATGATCTTTCAGGCGATGGATGCCGCCGGCAAAGACGGCGTGATCCGTCATGTCATGTCAGGCATCAATCCGCAGGGCTGCCAGGTGTTCAGCTTCCAGCATCCCAGCGATGGGGAGTTAAAACATGACTTTCTCTGGCGCTATGTCAGCTGCCTGCCCGAACGGGGCCGAATCGGTATTTTCAACCGGTCGTATTACGAAGAAGTCCTGATCGTGCGCGTCCACCCTAAGATCCTGCAATCAGAGGGAGTCCCCGGAACCAGCGATCAGGTCTGGGATCAGCGTTACCAATCGATCACAGCGCTTGAACAACATCTGCACCGCAACGGCACACGGATCCTCAAATTCTTTCTGCACCTCTCCGAGGAAGAACAACGCAAACGTTTGCTAGAACGATTCGAAAATCCAGCAAAAAACTGGAAATTAAATCGAGCTGACCTCGTCGAACGGGAGTTCTGGCCTGCGTACCAAAAGGCTTACGAAGCCTGCATCAGCGCAACCTCGACCGAAGAATCGCCCTGGTATGTGGTGCCAGCGGACGACAAAGAGAACGCGCGGTTGATCATTTCTCAGATCATCCTCGATCTATTCAAGTGCCTTGACCTCCGCATGCCCATTCAGAATAAGGCCCGCAAAAAGGAACTCCAGTCGATGCGCGACGCCTTGCTAGAGCCTAAACGCCCATCTTGAAGTACTTGTCCGGCGAGACCCGGATCGCGGCCCCGGTTGGGCAGGCGCGCACACACGACGCCCCCCCTTCGATCCCGCTGCACAGGTCGCACTTGACAGCCTTCTTGAGCGCATTTGGATCGTAGTCAGGCTGCCGTTTGCCAGGGGCTGCACCGAGGCCAAACAACAGCCACGAAAGACCGCCACCCTGCTTTGGTGGCTTTTGCACGGCCATCTGGATAACGCCGTACGGACAATTGCGCTGACAGTTGCCGCAACCGATACACGAGTCACCGATCAACACCTCACCGCTACTTGAGCGGCTGATCGCGTCGGGCGGACACTCCTTCATGCAGTGTGGATGCTCACAGTGGCGACAGGCGGAGGGCACGTGAATGTTCGCAAAGGTAGGCCCAAGCTCACGACGCAAACGCGAGGTGCCGTCATGGGTCTCAGCACAGGCAACTTCGCAGTTATTGCACTGCACGCACAGGCTCTCATCAATCAGCAGGACGTCAGAGGCTTCGCCGATCCCCTGACCCAACAAGAACCGCATCAGATCGCCCTCGCGACCCGTACTGTTCTCGAGAACGACGTTCTTCTGGCTACGGGCAAGGACTTGCTTTTCGATCGACGCGCGCCACTGCGGGTTCGACGCAATCTGCTTCTTCACGCCCTCGGCACCGAGCACCAAGACCTCGGTCAGGACTGTCGCAGTGATCGTTGCAGAGCGCGGCGCGTCATTCAGAAGCGCCATCTCACCGACATAGTTGCCGGCTGACACATAGGACAGAATCTTGTCCTTGCCATCGATGACTTTCGATACCGTGACCGAACCACGCCGGATAAGGTACAGACCGTCGGCCTGGTCGCCATCTCGCGCAATCACATCATTGGTGTTGAAGCGACGCAGTTCAACGCCGCCCGCCATCAACGCATCGACCGAGTCGGGCCCGAGCATCGGCCCGAGGTAATTAAAGATTGCATTCCGAACGAACTTCTCGTCGGTCTGCTTACGCACATCTTCAACCGACGAAATCAGTTTGAGCATCGTCCGGCGGGGAGTCTCGAGCAGGACGCAATCAGCACCAGCACGAACCGTTGCTGTCCGGCGCCGCCCGGAAATCAATCCCATTTCGCCAAAGTACTGGCCGGCTTTCAGGTTGAGAATACTCGGCTTGGCGCCCGCGTCATTGCCTTTGAGCTCGACATCGACCGAA
>CAIPGD010000401.1 GCA_903864485.1 uncultured bacterium
GACCAAGCCGACCAAGCCGACCAAGCCGACCATTGGCTGCGCCGAAACGGTGTCCAGTTTCACTGGCAATCAGACGGCTGGACCAATTTCGAAGACTTTCTGAATTCAATGGCGCAACCGAAGCGCAAAAAGATCCGCGCCGAGCGGCGCAAAGTCGCCGAGGCTGGGGTGACCGTACGCGTTGTCGATGTCGCTCATAGTCGCGCCGAAGAGCGCTCGTTCTTCATCGCTTGTTATGAGAGAACCTATTACGAACATGGTGGTCCGCCTTATCTCAATCATGAATTCTGGAATCAGGTGTTCGAGACGATGCCCGAGCACTTTGCGCTCGTGCTCGCACACGCGGGGGACCGTCTGATCGCGAGCAGCCTGATCGCGCACGACGGCATCAACGCCTGGGGACGTTACTGGGGCGCGATGGAACGTGTCCCCTGCCTGCATTTCGAATGTTGTTATTACGCGCCAATCGAGTGGGCGATCGCGCGCGGGATCCAGCGATTCGAGGGCGGCGCACAGGGCGAACACAAGCTGGCGCGGGGCCTGCTGCCAGTGGCTACATCGTCCTACCACTGGTTATCACATCCAGCGTTTGAGACTGCCATTGAACGCTGGTTGAATCGAGAACGAACGGGTGTCGCGCACTACCTCGATGAACTCGATGAGCGGAGTCCCTTACGCGATTCGCGTGGAGAAACCGCTTAAGTCGATCCGAAGCTTGTGCGGTTTGACCGGCGCTGGTCACTTCTGTGGGTGCTTCAATGAGGAACGAGACCTCTTGGAGACCGCGCCATGTCCAGCGACCTGACGCTGCAGTTCTCGACACTATGCGGGCTGACCGCCGTGGGTTACGGCTTTTTTCAGCGCCGCTGGATTCTCGGGCTTTCCCCGGGCAACGCCCGGATGCAAGACATTGCTGGGGCCATCCAGCAAGGCGCCGCCGCGTACCTCGCACGTCAATATCGAACCATTGCCGTCGTTGGCGCGATCCTGTTCGTGGTCCTTGCGTTGATTCCAGCGCTGGGCATGGCGACCGCATGGGCCTTCGCACTCGGAGCCTTTCTCTCCGGCGCGTGTGGCTTCATCGGAATGAATGTTTCCGTACGGGCTAACGTACGCACTGCGCAAGCGGCCACACTGGGCATCCCAGAGGCTCTGAACGTCGCGTTTCGGGGCGGCGCCATCACCGGGATGCTCGTCGTTGGACTGGGGCTCTTGGGCGTCAGCGCGGTGTTCTGGGTCCTCACACGCGACCTCGAGACTGGTAGCGCCATGACGGGCGCAGCGGCAGGCGCCGAGCTATCGGAGCGGCTCAGGCCCCTGATGGGATTCGCCTTCGGGTCGTCACTGATCTCGATTTTTGCCCGCCTGGGTGGCGGCATCTTCACGAAAGGCGCTGATGTCGGAGCCGATCTGGTTGGCAAGGTCGAAGCGGGCATCCCCGAGGACGACCCCCGTAACCCCGCCGTCATTGCCGACAACGTGGGCGACAACGTGGGCGACTGCGCTGGAATGGCCGCTGATCTCTTCGAAACCTATGCCGTTACGCTCATCGCCACCATGGTCCTGGGCGCTCTTGCGGTGCCGGCTGCACCCAAGGCGGCTGCGTTGTATCCGATCGCCCTGGGCGGTTTTTCAATCCTAGCGTCCATTGTCGGATGCCAGTTTGTGCGCGCAACGCCTGGTATGAAACAGGTCATGCCAGCGCTCTACAAGGGTCTGGCAGTCGCCGGGTTGCTTTCCCTGATTGGTTTCTACTTCATCACCCAGGCCGTCATGCCAGATAACGCCATCCGGGAGACCGGCAGTCAGATCCGACTGTTCGGGGCAGCGACGGTGGGGCTGCTTCTGACCGCCGCCCTGGTCTGGATTACGGAGTATTACACCGGCACCGATTACGCCCCGGTAAGACATGTCGCGCAAGCCTCCACGACTGGCCACGGGACCAACATCATCGCTGGACTTGGCGTCTCGATGCGCTCCACAGCGTGGCCCGTACTCTTTGTCTGCATGGCGATTCTGGCCGCACACGGACTGGCCGGCCTGTATGGCATCGCAACCGCGGCCATGGCGATGCTATCGATGGCTGGCATCATCGTCGCTCTGGATGCTTACGGCCCCATCACCGACAACGCCGGCGGAATCGCCGAAATGGCCAATCTGCCCGAACATGTTCGACAAGTCACTGACCCGCTTGACGCGGTTGGCAACACCACCAAGGCCGTCACCAAGGGCTATGCGATTGGATCTGCAGGGCTCGCCGCGCTGGTGCTCTTCGCCGATTACACCCACGCGCTCGAATCGGCCGGCCACCACGTGGTCTTCGATCTTTCGAATCCATTAGTCATCGTCGGCCTCTTTATCGGAGGCCTGATCCCCTACCTGTTCGGAGCGATGGCGATGGCAGCCGTCGGCCGCGCGGCCAGTGCCGTCGTCGAAGAAGTGCGGCGGCAGTTTCGGGAAATCAAAGGCATCATGGACGGCACTGCGCAGCCCGAATATGGCCACGCGGTTGACCTGCTAACGACGGCTGCCATCCGCGAAATGATTTTGCCCTCACTCCTGCCGGTCGTGGTACCGGTGGCCGTTGGCATGCTGCTTGGGCCAGAAGCCTTGGGTGGCCTGTTGATGGGCACCATCGTCACCGGGCTCTTTGTGGCCATTTCCATGTGCACCGGCGGCGGCGCCTGGGACAATGCCAAGAAATATATCGAAGAGGGGCACTTCGGCGGCAAGGGGTCCGAGGCCCACAAGGCCGCCGTGACGGGGGATACGGTCGGTGATCCCTACAAGGACACCGCTGGCCCGGCCATCAATCCCCTCATCAAGATCATCAACATCGTCGCGCTGCTGATCGTCCCCCTACTCGGCCCGGGATTGCTCAACCCAGGAGGTGGCTAGAGAGTGGCTTCGTAGCGACGCATTCCGTCGACGATTTCTTGCTTGGCCGATTCGGGGCCTTCCCAACCATGCACTTTGACCCACTTGCCGGCTTCAAGGTCCTTGTAGTGCTCAAAGAAATGTTGAATCGTTTTCAGACGCAACGGGTTGAGATCTTCAGGCTTTTGCCAGTGGGTATAAATCGGCAGGATCTTGTCTTCTGGCACCGCAAGTAGCTTGGCATCGCCACCCGCCTCGTCATCCATCTTGAGGACGCCAATCGGGCGGCAACTCACCACAACTCCTGGAATCAATGCAAATGGTGTAATCACCAGCACATCGACTGGATCCCCATCATCGGCGATTGTCTTCGGCACGTACCCGTAGTTACAGGGGTAGTGCATCGACGTGCCCATAAAGCGGTCGACAAAAATCGCACCGGTCTCTTTATCGACCTCGTACTTGATCGGATCTGAATTCATCGGGATTTCAATAATCACGTTGAAGTGCTCAGGGACTCGATGCCCTGCCCCGACTCGATCAAGATTCATGCGGTGCTCCGATACGACGATAGATTTGAAGCGCGAGATGATAACAAGTCGTCAGGCGTCGATCGCCGGCGGCGCCACCGGTGCGCCGGTTTTTACGCCGATTTTTACGCCGATTTGTGTACCGATCGGGGACGACATACTCAAGCCAACGCCCCTGCTCCCAGACGCCGATTCAGCGCTTGCCATCGCACTCGCGCGCCAGTGTTCGGCAGCCTGTGTCGCCTCGCCCAAGGCCTCATGCAGGCGCGCCAATGCCCCATGGATCGGCGCCGACCCTGGCGCGAAGCGTAACGCTTGCGTCAGATATTCGCGCGCTTTACCCCACAACTTTTCAAGAAGACAAAGTTCGCCTAGAAGCAGGAGTAAGCCGCTCTCGGTTGGATATCGCGCCCGCCATTGCTCAGCGCGTGCCAAGCGATCGCGCGGCGCCACCCCTTCAATGCGCGCATATTGAGCCCCGAGGCGGGACGACCATTCCTGTTCAAGTACCGCTTCAATAATCCGGCAGGCGGCATCCCGGTCACCGGCCCGAGCAAACGCGCGGGCGGCCGCATCCGCAATCGCAGTCACCTGTCGATCTCGTTCAGCCACGTCATTCCAGAGTCGACGCACCAAAGCCAGATCGTCGGTGGCAGCGTCAAACACCGAGGTATGGGCCGTAATCCGTAACCGCATGGACACCGTCGGATGCAGCGCGTCGCGCTTGTCCAACGAACGCAGGGTTCGGAGCACTGCCGACCAATTTCCGGCCTGTTCATAAGCCCGCAACGCCACGCGCTGAGCGTAGAGATGCCGCGCACCACCCGCCTGCATCGCGGTCAGCGCCTCGATCGCGGACTCGGCCCGACGCTCCTCCACCGCCAATTCAGCGCGGGTCATTAGCAGGGCCTGCTGCAAACTGGCGTCGTCAGAGACCCGATTGAGCCAGGCATCACGGCGACCGAATTCCTGCAGGCGATGCGCCGCGCGTGCCGCAACCAATGCCGCTGTCCCAGCCAATGCCGGAACCTCTTGAGCCGTCTGTGCCATGCGCTCGCTACGACCGAACCGTCCCTCAAAAAACGCCAACACCGCATCGCGCAGGGCGTTGGTTGCCAACTGGGCGCGGCGGCGTTCTCGGTACTCGCGCACCCGACCGGGCAACTCCAGCGCACGCCGAATTCCGATCAGGAACAGATGAAAAAACACAAATCCCACGGTCAGGATAAGGGCAACCAGATTGACCGAAGCATCGACCCGATAAGGCGGCCAGAGAATCGACACGTTGCCGATATTGACGCGAGCGAGTAAGGCCACCGCCACCGCGACTGCGAACAGCAACATCGACCAGATTAACCAACGCATCGCGAACCTAGCCTGGCTCGCGGGCAGCCCGCACCAATCGGATCGCGGAGAGACTCTGATGAATCGAGGGCAACGGGACGTTGCTGCTGACCGAACGAATCTGACCCAGGGTCAGGATGGCCTGCGCAACCAAACCCTGGTCGCGGTCAAACCAGTGCTCGAGCGTTTCAGCGGCCTGCTCGAGATCAAACCGGAGAACCGCATCGTTTCGGGTCAATAACGCCCAACGGGCCTGGGCAAGTCGCAGCTTGAGATTTTCGCGGACAAACCAGGCCTGCTCGGGCGCTAGCAACATCGCATCTGGCCGGTCAATTCGGCGAACTCGCACCCAATGGCCAAGTTCCTGAAAAACGAGCGACCAATCGGCCAGGCGCCTCGTCCAACCCTCAGGCCCCAGGCCAAGTAACGCTGCGATCCGGGCAGGGCTAAGCCGGCTATCCGACGCTGATTCCGACGGCGATCCCGACGGCGATCCCGACGCCGACTCCGATCCCGACGCTTCGGCGATTGTTGCCGTAGGCTTCTTCACCTGAGGGCTCGCTCGGCCAACGGGCTTGCCCGGCACCCGAGGCTCCGATAGCAAGGGCATCTTGTCGATGCCCTCAGAGATCGTTTCGAGTTTTGCCGCAAGCGCGCCCACATCCACCGCCTCAGCTTGCCGCAACAGCACCAGATCGGCCGCCACAGCCCGCCGGATCGGCGATTGCGGGGGTAGTCGGATTCGGTCGAGCCTCGCGTCCGCCTCCTGAAGTGCAAGCAGCGCCGCGCGAACATTCCCGCCCAATTGCAATTGTTGAGACGCCGACACCATTGTTGACTCCACCTCGGCCAACACCGCATCGTTACGTGATTGCGCTAGCTCCTGATAAAGCCGTTCGAGTTGCGCCTGCTGCGCCACCGAATCACTCAGTTTGGCCTCAAGTGCCGCAAGCCGATTTTGAGAATCGCGCAGCGCGTCCGTGGCCTGCCGCAACTGTGAACCCGTATCCGCGAGATTCCTTTCCGCCCCCTGCAATCGACGCACCACCTCCCGCTCAACGACATCTGCACGCTTCGCAATCCACCATCCGCCAAGCAGAGTCAGGGCAACCGCAATCGCCGAAAGCAGGAGTGGCCGGTCAATCGCCGGCAGGGACCAACGCCAGCGCCACAGATTTGGCCGAGGCGGTTCCTCAAGCATGACCACCGACTCGAGTCTGGATTCCGCCGCAGAGCCGCCGGCGAGACCCTCCGGCCCCGCCATTGCGGACGCAGCACTGCCTTCGGTCAGGGGGATTTTCGGGGGATTGACCACGGGTCCAATGATAACGCGGCGTCCAGATTAGACGCCCCCGGCGCGATTCGCTGAGTCGAATGAAAACCCGCATCGATCAATGATTGTTCGATTCGGGGATGAATCGTGAAAAAAGGCTGCGCGTGCATCCACCGCCGCGCCTCGATCGGCCAGTCCGAGGCAATACGATTCAGGGCAACCGCCGTTGATGCTTGGGTGACCACTCCAACCCAAGCGGCCTGTTCGACACAAAGCGCATACAAACTCTCGACGGCTACCCTATCGGGCTCGCAGGAATGATTGCGATAAGCCGTCAGATATTCACACAGGATGCCCATTGCCTGAAATCCTGCTGCCCAATCGGTCCCGCTCGTCGACCCTCCAATAACCAGGGCCCGACGGGGTCTGACGCCCTCCTCCAGAATTGAGTCCAGCAATGAACGAGCGTCCCATGGGGCTTGCTTCGCAGCCAAACGGCGTACCGACGGTGTTAAACCTCCGGTCGTCAAGGCGTCGAGGGTCCCAGGTCCCACCGTAGCCACTGCAATGGCGTCAGGCCAGTGACTCAGATCGGACGGTTGAGCCTCGCCCTGAAAAGCCACGACTGCACTTGGACTGACGAAAACAACAAGATCCCAAGTCGGCTCCTCTGGAGCAGCGCGATCACGCGTACAAAAAATCTGCGATCGAACCAGCGCGACGGCATCGACAAAAGGGGCGGTCTCGAGGTGCGAAAACGCAAGCACCAGGGGCTGGTAGCCTTGTCGCGACAAACCGGCAGCGATGTTGACCACTCTCGGCGCCGGCTGAGTCAATAGGACGAACCGGTCGCTGGAAGTCATCTTTTGAGTCCTGCCCGTC
>CAIPGD010000402.1 GCA_903864485.1 uncultured bacterium
CGCGCTCGGCGAACAGTTCGCTAGGCACCCCGGCGGTCAAGCGCAGCGCATTCAGCATGAATTCGAACGGAAGATCCGCCACCGACAAATTCCGCTGGGTCTCGACAACCTGCCCCGCCTCGACGGCTGCGAACCAGTCTCGGGGCTGACGCGGCCGCGTCTCACGCAGGATGCGATCGGGCAAAGAAATCTTGGCATGCGCACCCGGCCCGATCCCGAGATAGTCGCCAAATTCCCAGTAATTGCGGTTGTGCCGACAGTCCTGGCCCGGGCGTGCCCAGGCCGAAACTTCATAACGACGCAACCCCGCTTGATTCAATCGGGCTTCCAGAGCATGGGCCATCTCGTCTGCGGCATCTTCATCAGGCAAGCCCGCGGGCGGTCGCGCGGCGAACAAGGTATTCGGCTCAAGTGTCAGGTGATAGAGCGAAAGATGGTCGGACCCGAACGACAAGGCCTGTTGCAGATCGGCCAACGCCGCCTCTGTAGATTGCGCCGGCAACGCGTACATCAGATCCAGATTGACGCGCTCAAATGTCTCTACCGCATGCGCCGCTGCAACCCGCGCCGCACAATCGTCATGGATCCGGCCGATCCGTTGCAGTGAAACCGCATCGAAGCTCTGTACCCCAAGCGACAAGCGGTTCACCCCGGCGTCGCGAAAACCGGCAAAGCGCTCCGCTTCGAAGGTACCCGGGTTGGCCTCGAACGTAATCTCGGCATCCGGCACCAAGCGCACCCGCGCCCGTATGCCGGAGATCAAGCGCTCGACCGCCTCGGCAGGCAAAAGGCTTGGCGTCCCACCACCGAAAAACACCGTATGCACGGGCCGCCCCCAGACCATCGGCAGCGCGAGTTCCAGGTCGCGCAACGCGGCGTCCACGAAGGCCTCGGCCGGAATCTCACCGTTCTGCCCAGCCCCTGTTTGTGGCCGCGGCTCATGCGAATTGAAGTCGCAATAAGGGCACTTGCGCACGCACCAAGGAACGTGCACATAGAGCGACAGAGGGGGCAGCGCTTCGAAGCGAATCGTTCGCGAAGCCGGGCGTGCAACAGCGCCAAAACCCGGGCCACTAACCGGGCCACTAACCGGAATGATCGAGGTCACTGAAGTTCCCGCAGCCGCGCAATCAAAGCCTGCATGGCGCGGCCGCGATGACTGAGCGCGTTCTTGCGGGCAGGCTCAAGTTCGGCAACCGTGAGTGCCAGCTCAGGCAGAAAAAAATGCGGGTCATATCCAAAGCCATTGGCTCCGCGCGGCCGGTCGATAATCTCGCCGGGCCAGACCGCATCGACCACAATCGGGTGCGGATCTCCGGGGCTTCGAACCAGGACCAGGACGCAGACATACCAAGCGGTGCGAGCCTGGCCTGCGAGCTGGCGCACCAACTCAAGGTTATTGCGCCCATCGATGGCGGACTTCGATCGATCCACCAAGGCTGTCGTGGGTTCCTGACATGCAGAGAGGTCCTCTGCAAATCTGGCGCTGCGAACCCCCGGTGCCCCGTTCAGTGCAACCGTACACAAGCCCGAATC
>CAIPGD010000403.1 GCA_903864485.1 uncultured bacterium
AGCCCACCATGGATTTGTCTTTCCCAAGCGAGAGGGAATGTACGACCAGCCGTCGGCCGAGCGCCACTGGGTCCGCCTGCACCAGCTATTTGACCGCACGTTGAGGGCGTCAGTTTGAGGTCGCGGCCTCGGGTGACGGCCCGGGGCGGCGGAATGTCAACAGCAGTTGTCGTCAATTATAGTTGACACTTTGATGAAGTCCATTTAGATTGGGGATCATGAACTGAACAAGATGGGATGAGAGAGCCGCGGCGCGGATACATGCCGATGGTGTCTCACCCAAAACGCGGGAGACCTTGATGTTTTTAAATCGGACGGCTGATTCGCTTCACCGACGAATCGAACCTCAGGCTCAGAACTCGCTCCCCGTCCACGTCGTGATCGTCACGATGGATACCCACCTCGCGAGTTCGGTCGAGCGGGCCCGCAAATCACTTCGCAAGGACTTCCCGGGGCTAACACTCAGCCTTCATGCGGCATCTGAATACGCCGGTAACGATCATCTGATTGCGCGCTGCAAGACGGACATCGCAAAGGCCGATATCGTAATCGCGGGCATGCTCTTTCTAGAAGATCATTTCTTGCCAATCCTGGGCGACCTGCAAGCCCGGCGCGAACACTGCGACGCCATGATTTGCATGGCATCCGCAAGTGAAGTCGTCAAGCTGACCCGATTTGGCAATTTCGACATGGGTAAGCCGGCTAGCGGCGCCATGGCGTTACTTAAGAAACTGCGCGGCGGCGGCAAAGAGAAAAAGGCCACTGGCGGCGCGGCTCAAATGAAAATGCTGCGGCGATTGCCGCAGATGCTCCGCTTCATTCCCGGGACTGCACAGGACGTCCGGGCTTACTTCATCACCCTTCAGTATTGGATGGGCGGATCGGACGTCAATGTCCTGAATATGATTCGACATGTGGTGGATCGCGGCGCAGATGGCCCGCGCAAATCACTGCGCGGCAAGATCAAGGTTGAGCCGCCTGTCGAGTACCCCGAGGTCGGGGTCTATCACCCCAGAATGTCGGGGAAATTTAGCGAATCAGCAGAATCGCTTCCGGCCCCCTCCACCGGTACGACGAAAGGCGCCTCGAAAGGCACAGTCGGCGTGTTGCTACTGCGCTCGTATCTCCTGTCCGGCAATGCCGGTCACTACGACGGCGTGATCGCCGCGCTCGAAGCGCGTGGACTCCGCGTGATTCCGGCCTTTGCCGCCGGACTTGATTCCCGCCCCGCCATTGAATCGTTCTTCTATCAGAACGGCCAAGTCGCCGTCGATGCGGTTGTATCACTGACTGGGTTTTCACTCGTTGGTGGTCCGGCCTATAACGATGCGAAATCAGCGCAAGAAGTTCTTGCCCGTCTTGATGTGCCCTACGTGGCTGCACACCCGGTTGAGTTCCAAACGCTGGATCAATGGGGTGGATCGGACCGTGGTCTCCTACCCGTAGAAAGTACGATCATGGTCGCGATCCCCGAACTCGACGGATCGACTGGGCCGAGTGTCTTTGGCGGTCGCCCCGGCGCGCCAGGCGTTACCTGCACGGGCTGCCATCATGCCTGTACCTTTAGCGCCTCAGATACCGCGCAAGATATGCATTCGTGCCCAGAGCGGGCGAGCATGCTGGCGGCTCGAGTCAGTAAACTCGTGGCCCTCAAACGCAGTGAGCGCCGCGACCGAAAAGTCGCGATCGTGCTGTTCAACTTCCCCCCCAATGCCGGGAATATTGGTAGCGCTGCCTACCTTTCGGTTTTTGAATCCCTGATGAATACACTCGATGGCATGAAGCGCCAGGGTTATCAGGTCAACATGCCCGAAAGCGTGGATGAACTGCGCGACGCCGTGCTCCATGGCAACGCCGCACAGCACGGATCAGACGCCAATGTTCATACCCTGATCCCCGCGAATGATCACGTCAAGCGTGAGCGTTGGCTCAAAGAAATTGAAGCGCAATGGGGACCCGCCCCAGGCCGTCAGCTCAGCAACGGCAGTTCGATATTTGTTCTGGGTAAGCAATTTGGCAACGTGTTGATTTGCGTCCAACCTTCGTTCGGCTACGAAGGCGATCCGATGCGTTTGCTGTTCGAGAAGGGTCTGGCCCCAACGCATGCGTTCTCAGCCTTTTATCGCTACCTGAGAGAAGATTTCCAGGCCAGTGCCGTTCTTCATTTTGGAACTCACGGTGCGCTGGAGTTTATGCCAGGCAAACAGAGCGGGATGTCTGGAACCTGCTGGCCTGACCGTCTGATTGACGATCTTCCCAATATCTATCTCTACGCGTCGAACAATCCGTCCGAAGGCGCAATCGCCAAACGGCGGTCGGGCGCGACCCTCATCAGTTATCTGACGCCACCGGTCGCCCAGGCGGGTTTGTACAAAGGCTTGAATGATCTTAAAGCGTCGATCGATCGCTGGCGTACTCAGCCAGCCGACTCGGCTGACCGCCCAGAACTGGCGAGCCTAATTCAAGCACAGGCTGCGGAACTCAATCTTTGCTCGGCCGACCCGCTCTGGAACATCGAGGTCCATGGCGACGCAGATGAGCACGTTAGAGCGCTTGGCGACCAGATTCTGGAATTGGAATACACGCTCATTCCACACGGATTGCATGTCACAGGGCGACCTCTCTCACCCGCCGAGCGGGTGGATATGTTGCTGTCGATGGCGGATTCATTCCATTCCGTACAACTGGATCGCGCAGCCGTCGAAGCCATCGTGGCCGGCCAGACCGCTGAGAAGGCGCTGCGTATCGCCGGCATCGCGAAGAACGAAACCACACTCGCCATGATGGAAGCGTTGGCGACTGCCAATACGAAGCTCAGCGTTGACACCGAGGTGGATGCGCT
>CAIPGD010000404.1 GCA_903864485.1 uncultured bacterium
CCTGGGTTACCAGACCCCGATCGAGTTCGCGTCAGGGTGGCGCAACGTATCAACAACCGAGGCCAGAATTTCTAGTTAAAACTGGCCCGAAAAACCCAGACAGGTCATAATTGCTGGAACGATCCGCTCGAACCTCGAGATTCCGCCCGCCATTTCTCGTTTTTTGTCGCTCTACCTGTTGATGGCGTTAGGCTTAAAGGGCGGGTTTGCGCTATCCCATTCCGGCCTAAACGCAGCAGTTGCAGCAAGCCTTGGCGCTGCCGTGTTCCTGGCGATCTCGATTCCGATCGCCGGATATATGCTCCTGCGTAAGCTCGTGTCGGGATTCGATGCAGCCGCGATCGCCGCGACCTATGGCTCTGTGAGCGCAGTGACTTTCCTCACCGCAACCCAATATCTCGACAACCAATCGATACCGTATGGTGGCCACATGGCAGCCGCCATGGCGCTGATGGAATCGCCCGCCATCATTTTTGCGGTCCTACTGGCCAATCGCATTCGAAGTCACGCACAGATGGACAAGCCGTCGGGTACACCATCGCGCAAATCGACCAACGGGCCGACCAACGGGTCGACCATTGGTCTGACAGACGGGCCAACGGTCTCGCTCCGAAAGGTCTTGCACGAGTCATTTACCGATGGTGCTCAGCTCTTGTTGCTCGGCGCAATGATTGTTGGCCTCATCAGCGGTGAAGCCGGCGAGCGCTCGATGCAACCCTTTGCGGTCGGTTTGTTCAAAGGAATGCTCTCGTTCTTCCTGCTCGATATGGGCCTGATGGCCGCACGAAGCTTCAGCCAGGCGAGCACCAAGCCCCCACTACTCGTCGTCTATGCCGTGCTGGCGCCGGTCATTCACGCAGCGTTGGCCTTGGGATTGGCACACCTTCTGAAATTGCCCGCCGGCGATACTGCACTGCTCATGACGCTCGCAGCGAGCGCTTCGTACATCGCTGTCCCCGCGGTACTGAGGATCGCATTACCGGAAGCGAACCCATCGCTCTATTTTGGGCTGAGCCTCGGCGTGACATTTCCCTTGAACATTCTTTTTGGGATCCCGATCTACACTGCAGCCGCGCAAAAGATGATGGGAAATTAGAACCAGATCAATATGGATTGCCGTCAAATCGCCTGAGTCTCAGCGATGTTAGGGTTGCGACGGCAGACAAACCCAGGCAGCTCCAGATCACGGGCTGATAGCTTTGGGTCCGATCGAACACCGCGCCAGCCAAAACTGGGCCGAGGAGATTGCCAAGAGCAGCCCCGCTGTAGAGGGTACCGAGAATGCCCGAAATCGATCTCGCTCCGAACAGATCCATACAGATCGCGGGTAGTAGCGCAACAATGCCCCCGTAGCTCAACCCAAACCACAGCGCAAAAAAGACCAGGCCCAGGTAGGACGCACCCAAGGCCCAGGTAACAAAGGCGCAACCCATCGACAACTGCATCCAGCAAAGAGCGGGAATACGCCCGATGCGATCCGCCAGCGAACCAACGCCGAAACGCCCGATCAGGCTGCCGATACCGATGATCCCAACCAAGCCAACCGATTGGGCCTGATCGATGCCAAGGTCACGAGCGGCGGGCGAAAGATGCGAAAACGGAATAAACATGGTCGGCGCAGCGAGCACCGTACCGAGGTAGAGCCACCAAAACGGTTTACCGGTGAGGGCTTCGCGAAGGCTCAACCCAGGTCGGATTTGATTGCCTGACTGCGCCAGAGGCGGCGGCCGCTTCAACCAGAAAGTCGTGAAGAGCCCCGCAAAGAGGACGCCAACTGCCAGTTCGCGCATGGTGTAGCGCCAGGGTTGGTCGGCCAATAGCGCCGCGATTAGCATCGGGACCACAAGCGTTCCGGCCCCCACCCCGGAACTTGCGATTCCGGCAGCGAGTCCGCGTCGCGCACTGAACCAGGGCTGAACGCTGGAGATCGCCGGCGTGTATACCAAGGCGATGCCAAGTCCGACCATCAATCCATAGCTCAGGTAAATGGTGGGCAAGGCCTTGGCCAGACTGGTCCACCAGAGGCCCGCCGCAATCAGGACCATCCCAGAACCACAGACGATTCGGGGTCCGAAGCGATCCGTCAAAACGCCCGCTGCGGCTCCGAGAACGAAATAGGTCAGGCCACAGATTCCAAAAATCCAGGAGATATCCGCACGCTCGGCCGCGAATTCAGCGGCAAACGATTCAAAGAATGCGGCGAACGAGTATGAAACGCCAAAAATGATCGCCAGACTGAAGAAGGCGGCCCCGACGATGACCCAGGCGTATCGAGGTTCGGTCACTGCAATCGCATGGTCGATGAGCCCTGTGGGATGGCCTAAAGCCGTTTAGATCAGAACAATAACAAGGATCCAAACGACCCAGCCAAGACGCTACACTCAGCCAAGTCCAACAATCTCGATATTGGCTTCCAACGGTGGCTCTGGAGATTTAACCCAAGGAATCTTATGACCAAGAAATTTGCATCACAAGCGGATCTCGATGTGAAGAAAACCACGTTCGAGCAACTCTCCGATCACTGCTGGGCCTATACCGCAGAGGGCGACCCAAACACCGGCGTCATCATCAGCGACGAGGCGGTGCTGATTTGCGATGCGTTGGCCACACCGGTCATGGCGCAAAACCTGATTGCGGAAATCCGCAAAGTGTCCAACAAGCCCATCAAATATGTAGTGCTATCGCACTACCACGCCGTCCGCGTACTTGGGGCCTCCGGCTACAAGACCGCAGGGTTGCAGGAAATCATTGCCAGCAAGGGCACTTACGAGATGATCGTGGAGCGCGGCGCACAGGACATGCAGTCGGAGTACGAACGCTTTCCCCGCTTGTTTGACGCGTTTGATTCGATCCCAGGCCTGACCTGGCCTACGCTCGTTTTTGAACGCGAAATGACGCTGTGGATGGGAAAACTTGAAGTCAAAATCATGCACGTAG
>CAIPGD010000405.1 GCA_903864485.1 uncultured bacterium
GGACGGTCGAATTTCGCCAGGCGATCTTGGACTCTGGAACGATGCTACCGAAGCAGCGTTGCATCGCGTGTTGGTCTCGCTTCGAAAGCATTCTGCGATGCCGATTGCGATTCAGCTTGGACATGCTGGTCGCAAAGCGTCGAGCGACGCCCCCTGGGATGGTGGCCAACAGATTGCCATTGATGGCGGCGGTTGGATCGCAAGCGCGCCGTCCGCCTTACCCCATGCATCCCACGAACTGGCACCCCAGGCCCTCGACATGAAGGGTATGGAGCGAATCCGCCACGCATTTGCGGACGCCGCCCGTCGGTCTGAACGACTGGGGCTACAGGCCATCGAATTGCACGCAGCGCATGGCTACTTGCTGCATCAATTCTTGTCGCCAATTGCCAATCAACGCACGGATGCATACGGTGGATCGCTCGAAAATCGGCTGCGCTTCGTTCTCGAAGTTTTCGATGAAACCCGTGCTGCCGTGTCAGACAAGATCCCCGTGGGCGTGCGCTTCTCAGGCACCGACTGGGTAGAAGACGGGTGGGACATCGAACAAAGTATCGCGCTCGGCCTCGCGTTGCGTGATCGAGGGTGCGAGTTCCTGCATGTCTCCAGCGGGGGCGTCTCGCCCGCGCAAAAAATCCCTGTGGGCCCGGGGTACCAGGTCGGGATGGCCCAACAGATTCGTGCAGCGACCGGTTTGCCGACGATTGCAGTCGGTCTGATTACCGAACCCGAACAGGCGCAGGCGATTATCGAATCAGGCCAGGCCGATTTTGTCGCGCTCGCGCGCGGCATGCTCTACAACCCTCGGTGGCCATGGCATGCAGCCGCCAAACTTGGGGCCCAGGTTCAAGTACCCAAGCAGTTCTGGCGATCGCAACCGCAGGGCCTCAGCAAGCTCTTCGGTGGTTTGCGTCTGGGTCAACGTTAGTTCCGCTTCAACTCACTTGCAAATCGACTAGGGATTACCCTCAACCCAGGAGACATCATGACCCACTCATCGTTCGAGGAATTTGAAGCAGAATCCAAGCAGCTTGGCTTTGAGGAGGTCCTCTCGCGAGAGTGGGAAGCCAACACCGAACTCCCTGAACACACCCATCCGTTCAGCGTTCGTGCCCTCGTTGTTCGAGGGGAACTTTGGCTGACGGTGGGCGATTCCACGCAACATCTGTGCATTGGCGATCGTTTCGAATTGGGGTACAGCATGCCGCATGCTGAACGATATGGTGAGCATGGAGCCACCTACTGGGCCGCACGTCGCCACGCGCCCTGACCGGATCGGATCAAGCAAAAGAGCGGTTGCAGTCGAGGACAACACTGTCCTCACTGGGGACACTCCCCATGCATGCGAGCCTTTCCACCTCCTAAGTTCCGCCTACAATAAGCATCGGCCATTTGTCCGGTCGTCACTTATTAATGCATCACCCACGCTTCACCCTTCTGGTGCGAAGGGCTTCGAATTCTTCAGGAGACACCCCATGAAATCGTTTTCTTTGCGTGCACTGGCGATCGCCGTGTCGGCGACCCTTGCAGCGGTCGCGCCGGCCACACAAGCCGCCGAATCGGTCAAGATCGGCGTCGTGACCTTTTTGTCCGGCCCCGCTGCCGGCCCGTTCGGAGTGCCTGCGCGCAACGCGGCCGAAATCCTGATCGAAGGCCTCAACGCCGGCAAGGTCCCAGGACCCCACGCCACCAAAGGCTTTGGCGGCGCCCCGGTCCAGATGGTCCTGGTCGACGAGAACGGCAGCACGACGACGCAAGTCAGCGAGTACCGCAACCTGGTCCAGCGCCAGAACGTCGATATCGTCGTGGGTTATATCTCTAGCGGCAACTGCCTGGCGGTGGCTCCGGTTGCCGAGGAACTCAAAAAAGTGACCGTGATCTTTGACTGCGGGAC
>CAIPGD010000406.1 GCA_903864485.1 uncultured bacterium
CACTGTGATCGTGTACGACCAGACCTGTGCATCCGAGAAGCGCCGCAGGCGCAAACGCAAGGGCCCTGATGGACAACCGGGGTTCCCCGATCCCGCCCGCCGCGTGATCATTAATGAAGCGGTTTGCGAGGGCTGTGGTGATTGCACAGCTCAGTCCTCATGTGTCTCGGTCGAGCCCCTCGAAACACCGCTCGGCCGCAAGCGAAAAATCAATCAGTCATCGTGCAACAAAGATTTTTCCTGTTTGAAGGGATTCTGCCCAAGCTTTGTGACAGTCGAGGGCGGGAAGTGGCGAGGTCGGGCGCAGCGTGCGTTGCCGGGTGGGTTGCCGGGTGGCTTGCAAGATCCGCCCCAGATCGCGAAACCTTCTTTGGAATGGGAAGAACTGCCTGAGCCCACGGTCGCGTCGATTGACTCAAGCGGATTAAGTGGCGCTCTAGCGCGTCCCTACAGCGTTCTGGTCACCGGGGTTGGTGGTACCGGAGTCGTGACCATCGGACAGCTATTAGGGATGGCGGCTCATCTGGACGGGCGAGGCGTTGCTGTGCTTGACATGGCGGGCCTTGCGCAAAAAGGCGGCGCGGTCACTTCGCATATTCAGATTGCACAGACGCAGGACCAGCTCTTCGCGACCCGAGTCGCGATTGGCGAAGCACAACTGGTCATTGGCGGCGATCTTGTGGTGACCGCCGGTGCCGACGCACTGGCTCGGATGCGGTCGGGTGTCACCCGAGTCATCCTGAATGCCGATGTCGCGCCCACGGTAGAAGCCCTGCGTAATCCAGACTGGCGTTTTCCCGAGGCGCGATTGCGCGCCGATTTGGTGGGCACCGTGGGGTCGGATTCGGTCGATTGGGTCGCCGCTCAGCGACTGGCCGTGGCCCTGTGCGGAGACTCGCTCTTTGCGAATCCATTCATGCTTGGTTGGGCCTGCCAGCGGGGATGGTTACCGGTGACCCGGGCGGCGCTGGAGCGGGCAATCGAACTCAATGGGGCCGCAGTACCAGCCAACCTGGCCGCATTTTTGTGGGGCCGGCGTGCCGCACATGATTTTGCCGCTGTCTCGATGGAGGCGTTTGGGGTACCTCAAGTCGAATCACCAATCTTGGCCGATCAGTCACTCAATGCGATGGTCGAACTGCGTGCACGGCACCTCACCGATTATCAGAATTCTTCGCTGGCTCAACGCTACAAGGATTTGGTCGCGCGGGTTCAGCAGGCGGAGCGTCAGGTTCTGGGCGCGAAGGCTCCCGCGGATGAGGGTCTGCACGCCGCTGAGGGTCTGCACGCCGATGAGGGCCTGCACGCCGATGAGGGCCTGCACTTATCCGAAGCGGTGGCCCAGCAATATTTCCGTCTGCTGTCATACAAGGACGAGTACGAAATCGCGCGGTTGCATTCAGAACCTGCGTTCCTGGATCGACTGCGTCAACAATTTGAGGGCGACTGGTCCGTGCGATTCCACCTTGCGCCTCCGGGCTTGGCCAGGGTGGATCCCCTGACGGGTCGACCGCGAAAAATCGCCTTCGGGCCCTGGATGCTGCCAGTCTTTCGGGGGTTGGCGCGGTTTAAATTCTTGCGCGGTACCGCCTTCGATCCGTTTGGCATGACGGCGGAGCGGCGCCAGGAGCGGGCGTTGATTGTTGAATATGAGGCATTGATCGAGGAACTGCTTCGCGGCCTCAGCCCGCAAACTCTCCCACTAGCCGTCAATTTAGCTCGAGTTCCCGAGCATATTCGAGGATTTGGGCTGGTTAAAGAGGCCAATCTCCAGAAGGTGCGGGGGGATTGGCGCAACTTGCTTGCGCAGTGGCGGGAGGGCAATCGCCTACAATCCGCGCCATGACCCTTGCAGCTATTCCCGAAATCCTGGCCGAATTGCGCGCCGGCCGCATGGTGGTTCTGGTCGACGAAGAAGATCGCGAGAACGAAGGCGATCTGGTGATGGTCGCCCAGCATGCCACCGCGGAGTCCATCAACTTTATGGCCAAGTACGGTCGAGGGTTAATTTGTCTCACCCTCACCGAGGCACGCTGCCAGCAACTGAACCTGCCGCTGATGGTGCAGTCGCAGGGCAACGGCACCCGATACGGGACCAATTTCACCCTATCGATCGAGGCGGCCGAAGGCGTCACGACCGGCATTTCGGCTGGCGATCGGGCCCGTACCGTTCAGGCCGCCGTCAATCGGCAAGCGCGGCCCTCGGACTTGGTTCAGCCCGGGCACATATTTCCCTTGATGGCGCGTCCAGGGGGTGTCCTGATGCGCGCCGGCCATACCGAGGCGGGTTGTGATTTGGCCCAGGCCGCGGGGTTTGAGCCCGCCGCGGTGATCTGCGAGATATTGAATGAAGACGGGACGATGGCCCGCCTGCCAGATCTCACCCAGTTTGCACAAGAGCACGGACTCAAGATCGGCGCCATTGCCGACCTGATTCAGTATCGAAGCGCAACCGAAAGTCTGGTCGAGCGGATCGCCGAGCGCGATATCGTGACGCCTTGGGGGCCGTTCCGGCTCGCTGCGTGGCGTGACCAACCCGGGGGCGAGCCGCACCTTTCGCTGGTCAAGGGTTTGATCGGTGCGGATATTGAAACACTGGTGCGTGTGCATGAACCGCTGTCAGTGTTGGACCTGCTCACGGCAGACGCGGGCGGACACTCGTGGCCGGTTGCGCGGGCGATGGCGGCGATTGCAGCCGCCCCATCCGGTGTGTTGGTCATGATTCATTGCGCCCCCTCGGCAGAGATCTTGTTCGAACAGATCCACCGCATGGCCCCTGCGACCCCGACTGCGACATCCTCGGAGAGGAACACCGCGGCTGGCGTCAGTTCAGCGGAGCGCACCGCTGGTCAGGATCTTCGTAACTACGGCGTCGGCGCGCAAATTCTGCGCTCGTTGGGGGTTCGCCGAATGCGCCTGCTCTCGCGTCCGCGGAAGATGCCGAGCATGGCAGGTTATGGCCTTGAAGTGACTGGATTTCAGAATGAATCTTGATATTGAACGTGGCTCGCTTGACGGCGAGGGAGTTCGGATTGGTATTGTCCAGGCCCGATTTAATGATACCGTTTGCGATGGCCTCAGGCAGGCCTGTGTCGGCGAGTTGCTCCGACTTGGCGTATTGGCCGAGGACATTTTTCTGTGCTCCGTGCCCGGGGCGCTCGAAATTGGTATCGCGCTCCAACGCCTTGCCCGGACTCGAGAGTTTGATTCGCTGATCGCGCTTGGCGCCGTGATTCGGGGGGACACCTACCACTTTGAGGTGGTGTCCAACGAAAGCGCTGCCGCGATCCAGCGGGTCTCGCTGGACGAGTCGATTCCAATTGCCAATGGCATCCTGACTTGCGACACCGACGCCCAAGCCGAAGTTCGAATCATCGGGAAGGGGGCGGATTGCGCGCGTGTGGCTGTTGAAATGGCGCATGTTTGCGCAACCCTCACCCTGCTGGGGATTTCGCCGGACGAAGTTGACGCCGATGCCGACGCTGCTGATGACGCCGATGCCGACGCAGGCAGCGCGGCGAAGTCCGTCCCGAATCCGTGAGCGACGGGCCCGAACCCGACGACCGGTCACCCACGCGGAGTGCTCGTCGGCGTGCGCGGGAGTTCGCGCTGCAAGGGCTTTATCAATGGTTGGTTGCGCAAACCGACGTTGCCATGATTGAAGCGCAGATCGTCGTTTTGCCCGAGTTTGAGCGCTCAGACACCGATCTTTTCCGATCCATTCTGCGGGGCGTGATCCAGGAAGCGGCAACCCTGCACAAAACGATCGTTCCGCTGATCGATCGGCCGTTGATTCAGCTGAGTCCTGTGGAGCATGCGGCGATTTTGATTGGCGCGTGGGAGTTCTCTCACGCGCCGGAGACCCCTTACCGCGTCGTAATTAACGAGGCAGTTGAAATCGCGAAGTCGTTTGGCGGGACTGACGGCTATCGCTACGTTAATGGCGTGCTGGACAAGGTGGCCGCTCGCTTGCGGCCGACCGAGCGCCCGAATGGACGAGTTTGACTTAATTCGACGGTTTTTCGTCCGCAACGGGGTGCCGGGGGTGCTTGCCGCTTCAGGCGTTCACGCGGGGGCAATTCTCGGTCCTGGTGATGATTGCGCGTTGCTGGCGGCGACCACCACGGCGGCGGCACGGTTCGCAGTCACGACCGATTTGCTGGTTGACGGAGTGCATTTTTTTTCAGACGTCGATCCGCGCTCCCTGGGTCACAAGGCGCTTGCAGTCAACCTCTCTGACCTCGCCGCGATGGGCGCGCGGCCAGTCGCCTACCTCCTGGCCTTGGCGTTACCTCGGCCAGACATCGAGTGGCTGGAAGCCTTTGCGTCCGGCCTGCATGCATTGGCCGACCGCTACGAGATTGAACTGGTTGGGGGTGACACCACGCGCGGCCCATTGGCGATCGCGATTACGGCGTTGGGTGAAGTTGATCCGGCGGCCGCGTTACGTCGGGATCGAGCTCGCCCCGGCGACGATATCTGGGTTTCGGGTTACCTAGGTGCCGCGGCCTTCGCAGTGCGGGAACGCCTTCGCGGACACCCCTTGCCCGCCATGCACGCCGCCCTCACGCGACTTGAGAAGCCTGTACCCCAAGTCGAATTGGGGCTTGAACTTGCGAAGTTGTCCGCTCAGGGCTTCGTGCATGCGGCGATTGATCTTTCGGATGGTCTCGCCGGGGATTTAAGCCATATCCTGGCGCGCTCGGGTGCGGTAATAATGGGTACGTCGGTCGGTGCCGTGCTGTGGGCCGAAGCGTTACCCAGCCACGAGTGCCTGAGCGGACTCGTCCCGGAGGATCGGCATGATTTAATGCTATCTGGCGGTGATGATTACGAACTGTTGTTAACTGCACCGACGACGGCGCGCGGCGTTCTGGAGCGCCTGGGCGGTCTGCACCGCATTGGCGTCCTCGATGCCGGACCAGAAATGCGGTTGCAGGACGGCTCTGGCGGTGAACGTGTCTTGCCCAATCGGGCGTACCAGCATTTTCGTTCCGAATCGGATCGACTTTGATTGAGCGGGGCGCATGTGATTGAGATCATTGAATCCAATAACAATCGGGTCCCGGTTAAAGCAGCCGTTCGACCTGATTTCCAATTCATGCGGGGCAAGGCTTCCCGATGGATTGCGTTGGGGTTCGGGGCAGGGCTGTCGCCGGTTGCGCCCGGGACGGTTGGAACGCTCTGGGCGTGGGCGGCCTTTCTGTGGATCGATCCCTGGCTTGGGGATGTCGACTGGGCCTTGTTGATCTCGTTCGGAACTGTCCTCGGCATCGTCGCATGCCGTCGAACAGGGGAAGCCTTGGGTGTTCAGGATCATGGTGCGATTGTTTGGGACGAAGTGGTCGCCTTCTGGCTGGTGCTTTGGGTCCTGAATGGCTCATTTTCCCAACAGGTGACTGCCTTTTTGGTGTTTCGGTTTTTCGACATCGTTAAGCCACCGCCAATTCGCTGGATTGATCGGACCGTCGGCGGAGGTTGGGGCGTCATGGCCGATGATCTGGCGGCCGCCATGATGACGTTGTTGGTGCTTGCCTTGGGGCGGTCGCTGGGATGAATGCGCCTTTGGATGCTTTTGATTCTGCCCCGGACGTTCTCGCCGGGACAGAGGCAGCGCTGGACGACCTGGCTTACTTGGTTGGCCAGCGCCTCGCCTCAATGGGCGCTCGGATCGTGACTGCAGAATCGTGTACGGGAGGTGGGATTGCTCGTGCGCTCACCGAGCGCGGGGGGGCGAGTCTCTGGTTCGATCGAGGTTTCGTGACGTACTCGAACCAGGCCAAACAGGACCTGTTGGGCGTAGCAGGCAAACTACTCGATCAATATGGTGCCGTGAGTGAACAAGTGGCAGGCGCCATGGCAATGGGTGCCCTGCAGACTCTTGGGCCCTCGCAAACGGCGCTCGCATTGTCGGTGACCGGAATTGCCGGGCCCGGTGGGGCTGTGGCCGGCAAGCCCGTTGGAACCGTCTGCTTTGGCTGGGCAGGTCGTGCGATCGCTCCGGGACCCGTTTGGGCGGCGACTGCGACGGCCCATTGGGACGGCGATCGTGCTTCAGTCCGTCTTGCTGCTGCCCACTATGCCCTCAAAGAAGGGCTTGGACATTGGCTACGTAACCGAACGTCCTAGCCTAAAGGTCTGGTTGTTTATACAGTAGTTTCGTGGGATACTTCGTTCAGTCGAATATTCATCCCTTATCCAACTGAGGCATCCATGGAAGACATCAAGCAACGGGGCAAAGAAGGCGATCGCGCCAAGGCACTGGCGGCCGCACTGGCGCAGATCGAAAAGCAGTTCGGTAAAGGCTCCATCATGCGCCTCTCGGACGCTGAGATTCTCGCGCAGGACATTCAGGTCGTCTCCACGGGCTCGTTGGGTCTGGATATCGCGCTCGGTGTCGGGGGATTGCCCCGCGGTCGGGTCGTTGAAATTTACGGACCGGAGTCCTCGGGAAAGACGACGCTGACGCTGCAATGTATCGCCGAGATGCAAAAGATTAATGGGACTTGTGCGTTTATCGACGCAGAGCATGCGCTTGACACCCAATATGCGGCCAAGTTGGGTGTCCGGCTTGAAGAACTGCTGATCAGCCAGCCCGACACTGGGGAGCAAGCGCTAGAAATCGCTGACGCTCTGGTCCGATCGGGTTCGGTCGACCTGATCGTGATCGACTCAGTCGCGGCGCTGGTTCCAAAGGCCGAAATCGAGGGCGAAATGGGCGACTCGCTGCCTGGTTTGCAGGCGCGGCTGATGAGTCAGGCGCTCCGTAAACTGACTGCAGCCATCAAGCGGACCAATACGCTGGTGATCTTCATCAACCAGATCCGCATGAAGATTGGTGTGATGTTTGGCAATCCCGAGACAACCACCGGCGGCAATGCTCTCAAGTTTTACGCGTCGGTGCGCCTCGACATCCGCCGGACGGGCTCGATCAAGCAGGGGGACGAGGTGATTGGTTCCGAGACCAGGGTCAAGGTCGTTAAGAACAAGGTTGCCCCACCGTTCCGACAGGCTGAATTCGACATCCTGTACGGCGAAGGTACCTCTCGCGAGGGTGAAATCCTCGACCTGGGGGCTGAGGCTGGGGTCATTGAGAAGTCCGGCGCCTGGTACAGCTATGCCGGTAGCCGTATCGGCCAGGGCAAGGACAATTCCCGGCAAACCCTGCGGGAAAACCCAACGCTGGCCATGGAACTCGAGAATAAGGTTCGCCTTCATTACGGTGTCCGTTCGCGATTGGGCGTCATTGAAGGCGGCGCACCGGCAGTTGAGGCGGCGTAAGAACCAACTCTCGGCACGTCTCCTCTAATGGCATTCACGTTGTCCTTGCGGGCCAGGGCGCTCCGGTTTCTGGCCCTCCGTGAGCACAGTCGCCTCGAACTTTCCCGAAAGCTCCGGCGGTATGTGGCCGAGGCCGAGACTCCAGGGGTGCTGGATCGTTTGCTGGATGACCTCGAGCGGGACGGCTGGCTCTCGGAACAACGGTTTGCCGAACAGTGGGTAGCGAGCCGCTCAAACCGTTTTGGCGACGCCCGAATCCGGCAAGAGTTGCGAGCCCGTGGCATTGACGCTGAAAAGGCGGCGCCGCCCTTAAAGGCGAATGGGCTTGAGAACAGTGAGCATGCGAGGGCGTTCGAACTCTGGCGACGCCGATACGGTGGGGAGACCGCGGTGGATCTCAATGAGCGGGCGCGCCAGGCCCGTTTTTTGATGCAAAGGGGCTTTTCTGGTGAGGTGGTGTCCCGGATCGTTCGCGGGCAAGCCCCGCGCTAACGCGCTAATGCGCTAAAGGCGCCCGATGCCTGACCCGGCTTTGGATTGTTCGCCCCATGTTACGATTCGGCGCGCTCAAAGCGAGTGCTCGTGCTCCTGGTTGTCGGCAAAGGTCTGAACGATGAAAATCCACGAATACCAAGGCAAAGAAATTCTCAAGCGCTATGGCGTACAGGTGCCGCGAAGCATCGCTTGCCATACCGTCGATGAAGCGGTTAGTGCCGCAGAGACCCTTGGAGGCCCGGTTTGGGTCGTTAAAGCTCAGATTCACGCTGGCGGGCGCGGAAAGGGCGGCGGGGTCAAAGTGGCCAAATCAGTGGAAGACGTTCGCACCCGCGCGAGCGAAATCCTGGGGATGCAACTGGTGACGCATCAGACCGGACCGCAGGGCCAAAAGGTTCGTCGTCTCCTGATCGAAGAAGGCGCCGATATTCGCCACGAGTATTACGTCGGCCTGGTGATTGATCGGGGTTGCCAGCGACCCGTGATGATGGCCTCGAGTGAAGGCGGCATGGATATCGAAGAAGTTGCCGAGCACACTCCTGAGAAGATTTTCAAAGCCGAGATCAATCCGACCGTCGGCCTGACCGATGAGCAGGCCGATGATCTGTCGCACAAAATCGGTATTCCAGATGCGTCGGTCGCCCGCGCCCGAGTCGCCCTGCAGGGTCTTTATAAAGCGTTCTGGGAAACCGACTCTGCGCTGGCGGAAATCAACCCACTGATCCTCGCGGGCTCTGGTGACATCATCGCGCTGGATGCGAAGCTGAATTTTGATTCGAATGCCTTGTTTCGGCACCCTGAGATTGTTGCGTTGCGGGATCTGGACGAGGAAGATCCGGCCGAGATCGAAGCCTCGCGTTTCGACCTATCCTACATTTCTCTCGACGGAAACATTGGTTGTCTGGTCAACGGCGCTGGTTTGGCAATGGCCACCATGGATACGATCAAACTGTTTGGCGGCGAGCCCGCCAACTTTTTGGACGTGGGCGGCGGGGCGACCACCGAGAAGGTGACCGAGGCCTTCAAGATCATGGGAAATAACCCAAACTTGCGGGCAATCCTGGTCAATATCTTTGGCGGCATCATGCGCTGTGACGTGATTGCTGAAGGTTTGATCAACGCCAGCAAAGTGGTCGGGCTCACCGTTCCCTTGGTCGTTCGGATGAAGGGCACGAATGAAGAGCTGGGCCGCAAAATGATTGCGGAATCGGGTCTGCCCATTATTTCGGCCGAAACGATGGCCGAAGCGGCCGAGCGCGTTGTTCTCGCTGCTCGCGCCTGACGCTCTCACGTCGAACGCTCTCAAGCCTTTCTAATTTTCGAAGTTTCTCCGGACGGTCAACGATGTCGATCCTGATCAACAAGGACACCAAGGTCATCACGCAAGGAATTACCGGTAAGACCGGGCAGTTCCATACGCGGATGTGCCGAGACTATGCCAATGGCCGTGCGGGTTTTGTCGCCGGCGTTAACCCGAAAAAAGCGGGTGAAGATTTCGAAGGCATCCCGATTTTCGCGAGTGTTCGAGAAGCCAAGGCATCCACCGGAGCCACGGTCTCCGTGATCTACGTGCCGCCGGCCGGCGCAGCAGCAGCGATCTGGGAGGCCGCTGAGGCAGACCTCGATCTAGTGATTTGTATCACTGAAGGGATTCCAGTTCGCGACATGGTTGAGGTGCGCGAGCGGATGCGCCGCGAAAATCGCCACACTTTACTTCTGGGACCCAACTGTCCAGGCGTTATCACGCCCGAAGAGTTGAAGATCGGCATCATGCCAGGCCACATCCACCGCAAGGGTCGGATTGGTGTCGTGTCGCGCTCGGGCACGCTAACCTACGAGGCTGTTGGTCAGCTGACCGAACTTGGGCTTGGCCAGTCATCAGCGGTGGGGATCGGCGGCGACCCGGTCAATGGCCTCAAGCACATTGATGTGCTGCGTTTATTTAATGACGACCCGGATACGGATGCGGTCGTTATGATCGGCGAGATCGGCGGGTCCGACGAAGAAGACGCAGCGCGGTGGGCCAAAGATCACATGAAAAAGCCGATCGTGGGCTTTATTGCGGGTGTGACCGCCCCCGAAGGCAAGCGAATGGGCCATGCTGGCGCGATTGTGTCGGGTGGTAAAGGGACGGCCCAAGAGAAACTTGATGTGATGAGTAGCTGTGGTATTCGCGTCACCAAGAACCCTTCCGAAATGGGAAAGTTGCTGCTTGCAGCCCTTTGATTAGAACGTTCAATGGTCGATCTCGCATCCCCCGACTTTTGGCTGGCGCTCGGAAAGATTATCTGGGTCAACATTTTGTTGTCCGGCGACAATGCCGTTGTGATTGCTCTGGCAGCGCGCTCTTTGCCGCCCCAGCAGCAAAAGAAAGCGATCATGATCGGCTCGGGAGCCGCGATCGCATTGCGAATCGTGCTCACACTGGTTGCAGCCCAATTGCTGCTCTTGCCGTACCTGAAGCTCATCGGCGCTCTACTCCTTTTGTACATTGGCGTCACGCTGCTGCTACCGGAAGACGAATCAGACGATGGCGGATCCGGGCTCACCTCGTCGATGGCTACGGCGGTCCGAACCATCCTGATCGCAGATCTCGTCATGAGTCTGGACAACGTCATCGCGGTGGCTGCGGCGGCCGATGGAAACGTGCCGTTACTGATCATCGGATTGGCCACTTCAATCCCGCTCGTCATTTTTGGTTCCACTCTGCTTCTCAAGGTCATCGAGCGTTTCCCGGCGATTGTCTGGGCGGGCGCTGCCTTGCTGGGGTTTATTGCGGGCGAGATTTCGGTAACCGATCCGGCGGTCGTTGGATGGTTTACGGAACAGGAGGCGGCCTTGGGCCTTGGAGGCCACCGACTTCAGGTGCTTGCCGGGGCGGTTGGGGCAGCCTTGGTTCTTGGGGTGGGTAAAGCGCTGTTGAGCCGCCGAGCCTCACTCGCTGATTCGACGCCAGTCTGACCGTTGACGGATTGTCTGTGGTATTCTCGAAAGTTACCGTTTAATACGAGCAGCTAACGAGAGTTTTATGTCAAACGTCCGGATCAAGGAAAACGAGCCTTTTGATGTCGCCCTCCGGCGATTCAAGCGCACGATCGAAAAAGCAGGAATCATCACCGAACTGCGCGCGCGCGAGTTCTATGAGAAGCCCACCGCCGAGCGCAAGCGCAAAAAGGCGGCAGCAGTCAAACGTCACTACAAGCGCATTCGTAGCCAGCAGTTGCCCAAGCGCATGTACTGATAGAACGTTCTCAGCCTCTTGAATTCATCAACCCGCTGCCAAGGCGTGGGTTTGCTCTCAGGGAGTGATTCAGGATGACACTGAAGGAACAGATTCAGGACGACATGAAGGCGGCCATGCGGGCCAAGAACGTCGCTCGTCTCGGAACCATTCGCTTGCTGATTTCAGCTTTTCGCCAGCGCGAAATCGATGATCAGACCGAACTCGATGACCTTGGCGTGACCACGGTCATCGACCGCATGCTCAAGCAGCGCCGTGACTCCATCGCTCAGTACGAAACTGCCGGGCGCAAAGATCTGGCGGACCAGGAGCGCGCTGAGGTGGAGGTGCTTAGTGCCTATTTGCCTCAGCCTTTTTCGGACGCTGAGGTCGATGCGGTCATTGAGGCGGCAATGCTTGAAGCCCTCGTGGCGAAGGGGGACGGCTCTGACGCGCTGTCGGCGGCAGATATGGGGCGGGTAATGGCCATCCTGAAACCTCGTCTTGCAGGTCGAACCGATGTCTCTAAGGCATCTGGGCTAGTCAAAGTCCGTCTGGCGGCAGTCAAATAGGCTGCTTCCA
>CAIPGD010000407.1 GCA_903864485.1 uncultured bacterium
GCCCGACGGCCGGCAAAAATTCAGCGTGCCTTTATGATAGCTCTAAAGGCAACGATGCGGTATTCCCCATTCACTCACAAGTTTGAGTTGGATCAGAATCGACTAAATAGTTGGCAGTAACCAGTATGTAGGGCGTTGATCTGGCCCGGGAGTTCCGCGGGCAAACCCGAGTTGTCAATCACGTCGTCGGCTTGAGCCAGTCGTTCCTCGCGGGTGGCCTGCGCATCCAGAATGGATTCGATTTGCTCGAGCGCCAAACCACTGCGTTGAATCACTCGTTCAATTTGGAGCGCTCTAGGGCAATCCACCACGAGTATTCGATCGACCCGCGAGCGCCAATGGCGCCCTTCCACCAATAGCGGCACGACGACAATCCTGTAAGGACCGTCGACAGCTTCGAGTGCACGAGTGCTTTCTGCGCCGATCATTGGGTGCAGGATCGCTTCGAGGCGTTTGCGGGCCAGCGGATCTGAAAAGACAATCCCACGCATGACGGATCGATCCATCGCCCCCGTGCTGTCGGTGATGGTTGGTCCAAATTCTGCAACGATCGCAGGCATTGCGGCGCCATTGGGGGCGGTCAGGCGATGCGCGATCTGATCGGTATCGACGACGCCCGCACCAAGCGCGGCAAATGCGTCGGCGACGGTCGATTTACCGCTCCCAATGCCCCCCGTCAGGCCGATCAGTGCTCGGTGCTTCAC
The DNA here is from genome assembly GCA_903864485.1 of uncultured bacterium. Lineage (GTDB taxonomy): Bacteria > Pseudomonadota > Gammaproteobacteria > Burkholderiales > Burkholderiaceae_E > RFPW01. The sequence continues at coordinate 705 of CAIPGD010000407.1, forward strand.
AACCAGCAATCAACGAAAACCGGTGATCTGCGCGAGAGGCTCGCCCAGGTACAACACAGCGATGCTGGCGCCTGCCAGGTAGGGCCCGAACGGGATGGGGACCTCTCGGCCCTGTCGGCCACTAAAAATCAAGCCAAGTCCCACCGCAGCGCCAACGCCGGAGGCGAGAAGCAAGATCGCTGGCAATTGGGACCAGCCAAACCATGCCCCGAGCGCGCTAAGGAGTTTGAAGTCGCCGTAGCCCATGCCCTCTTTGCCGGTCGTGAGTCGAAATCCTTGATAAACCATCCATAAAGCGAGGTACCCCACCACGGCGCCAATCACCGCTTCATCCAGCGCAGCAAAGTGCCCCTCGAGATTAACCAGCAGACCGAGCCAGAGCAGCGGTATGGTTAATTCGTCGGGCAGCAGCAGGGTCTCAAGATCAATCATCGTCAGCGCGATTAGCGCGAATGAGAGCGCTGCGGCTGCCAAACCGGTGGTGGTCGCGCCAAAGTGGGCGATTGCGAGGGCGGAGGATGCCGCGCCCAACAGTTCAACGATAGGGTAGCGCATCGAAATCGGCGCGCTGCAGTCGGCACATCGGCCACGCAACCAGAGCCAGGACAGCACAGGCACTAAGTGTTTTGCCCGAATGGGGGCGTGGCAGGCCGGGCAGTGAGAGCGGGGCCAGGCCAGGTTGAACCCGGCGGGGGCTTCGGCGTGGGGTACGCCGTCGAAGTGCGCGGCCGTGCTTGAGTTCGGTTCTGCCGCGGCAGAACCCAAACGAATATTGCCCTGAGCCTCTTCTAGAACCGCCCGGGCATCGGTTTGCCAGCGTGCCTCGAGCATGCGGGGCAGCCGAACGATCAAGACGTTCAAAAAGCTGCCGATGATTAGACCGACCAGCGCGGCAATCAGCACCCAGGTGGGCAGTTCGAGCGGGGGAATGAAATTCAGTGGGGGCTCCCGAGTGGGTCGATGGCAGGGGTCAAGGGGATCACCGGCCCAGCCGGACCAGCAGAAATTCCCCGAGCCGCGACCTTAGCAAAGGTCGGCGATTTGTCGAGGGACTCTTCGACCAGGTCGCCAATCTGTTGCGCAGTGATCGCGCTGAGCGTCCAGCCGAGGTGGCCATGTCCGGTGTTGTAGAAGACCCTGGGCGATCGGCCCTGGGCAACCCGGGGGAGAAGGTTGGGCATCATGGGGCGCAAGCCTGCCCAAGGCACCACTTGCCGGGTGCAGACAGCCGGGAAGCACTCGGTCACCCAGTCCACCAAGGGGCGAATCCGATCGGCTCGGATGTCCCGGTTAAATCCGTTGAATTCAGCCGTTCCAGCGACCCGTAATCGGTCGGGGCCAAGGCGGCTGGTGACCAGTTTGGTTGCATCGTCAAGCAGACTGACGGTCGGCGCCCCGGCTTGACTGGCCATATCGTCCAGACGCACGGTGATCGAATAGCCTTTGACGGGGTAGATATTGACCCGGTCGCCGAGTTGGGCCGCGAGCGCCCTGCTCGCCGTGCCGGCGCAAACCACGACGCCATCAAAACTCGAGGTTTGGGTTGCGCCATCACACGTCACCGTGACATGGGCCTGGGTGTCTGAGCTCTGCACACGTTCGACGTCGCAGCCCTGCAAAAACACCGCACCGTGTCGTTGGGCTGCCCCCGCGAGACCCGTGGTGAATTTGTGAATGTCTCCGGTGGAATCGCTTTGGGTGTAGTACCCCCCGAAGTAGGTACCTGCGAGGGTCGGCTCAATCGATCGCATCTCGTCTGGTGTGACCGGACGGCGCTCGAGCCCGCCTTCCGTTAACAATTTGGAGACCCGCCCAGCCTGTTCAAAACCAGCCCGATCGCGATAGATATGCAGGATGCCCTCCTGACGCAAGTCAAACTCAATGCCCTCCTCGGCTGCCCAGGCCAAGAGCGGTGCGCGGGCGGCAATGGCCAGCCGGGCGGTAGCGATCGTGTTGACTTCGTAGCGTGGGATGGCGGCCAGGAATTCGGCAAACCACGATAACTTGTGCCAGCTCGGGCGTGGATTGACCAGCAACGGCGCATCGGGGCGCAACATCCATTTCAAGCCCTTCAAGACGGTGGACCAGTGATTCCAGACCTCGGCGTTCGAGGCCGACAGCTGTCCGCCGTTGGCAAAGGAGGTCTCCATCGCCGAATAACGGTGGCGTTCGAAGAGGGTCACTCGAAAACCTCGGCGCGCGAGGGTGTAGGCGGTGGTCACGCCGGTGATACCGCCACCAATAACGGCGATCGTTTTCATATTCTTCAGGCCTCCGAGCGTCGATAGGCAACGCGCCCATGCGATTGCATGTTGCGCGCCCCCTCCGTTTCGGAACCTGAGAGATTCACGGTTCGTCAGAATGGCCTTGTTCGACTGATCGACCAGAGCGCCCTGAAGGTCCGCTTGCTCCTTCGGTGGATCGGCATGACGTCACGCCGACCGCTCTTCGGAGATTCGCCTCGAACGACCGGTCCGTTTGCCTGAGAGTTTCCGGGGCGGTTGCTCCTTCGGCGCTGTCAACCGCCTGTGCATGGCCGGTTAACGGACTCTCCCGATCGTTCGTGAGTCTGCGATGAACTGCAAAACCCTGCGACCACTCCCTATTCTAGCGCTACTGACCGAGGGCTTTCCATTGCGTTTCGCGTACACAGACGCCGCCCAGCACGAAGCCCCCGCCTTTGGGCAGATGTTCGCGGGCTTGTTCGCAATCATCGAACGAATCAAACGAGCCTGCGAACCGACTCTTTTGTTGACCCGATTCATTCACGTACTGGACGAGCACAATCCGGGATCCCGGCGGATCGAGCAGAAACATCAGCTTGTGGCGCTGCGAAACAATCAGCGCAGCGATGCCGAAAAGGGCAATCGATCCCAGAGCGATCACGAGGGTCTTGGTCTTCATGGGGCACCTCCCGAAGCGTGTGTCCCTATTAGAAGCCTGAACGGGGCGCTGATGCTTGACCCAGATCAAACCCATTAGATCAAACACGCATAAGGAATCGCGTTTTTGTTCCTTTTGCTGGCGGATGGTCGCGACTAAGCTCGCCAATCCTTATTTTGCAGCCTCTAAATGAACTCAAAACGCCTCGCCCCCGCCCTGGATTCGGCCCTGGACTCGGCCCTGGATTTGCCCTTGGACCCCGACTCTGTCTTGAATCGTCCGTCCCGGTCGCGCCGGACTTGGCTGCAGACGGCACTGGCGGCCAGCGTTAGGGCGACCGCGACCTTTCCGGCAGCTTTCTCGATGACCGCGGTGACGTCGTTGCCCTTGTCCGCTCGGGCCGCGAACACCACCCTGCTCAATGTCAGCTATGACGTCTCGCGGGAGTTCTATAAAGAATTCAACACGGCCTTTGTTGCGCACTGGAAAAAGACCACGGGCGAGGAACTGACAATCAATCAGAGTCACGGCGGCTCCAGCCGGCAGGCCCGCAGCGTCATCGACGGTCTCGAGGCCGACGTGATCACGATGAATCAGTCCAATGACATCGATATCTTGTACGAGCGTGCCAAGATGGTTCCGCAAGACTGGGCCAAGCGCCTGCCCAACAACAGCGCGCCGACCACGTCCCTGTCGATCATCCTGGTGCGTCGCGGCAACCCCAAGAACATCCGAGACTGGAGCGACCTCGGCCGCCCGGGTGTGAGCGTCATCATTCCCAACCCGAAGACTTCCGGGAACGGGCGCTATACCTATCTGGCCGCCTGGGGTGCCGGCATCAAGGCTGGCCTCAGCCCCGAGGCTGCCAAGGCATTGCTGACGCGGATGTTTACCAACGTGCCGGTGCTTGATGGTGGCGGGCGTGGAGCGACGACCACCTTTGCACAGCGCAATCTGGGTGATGCACTCGTGACCTTCGAGTCCGAAGCGCCGTTGATCGAACGCGAATTCTCGGGTGGGTTCGAGGTGATTTACCCGTCGCGGACGATTTTGGCCGAAAACCCCGTCTCCGTCGTGGATCAGGTCGTTGACAAGCGGGGCACACGCAAACAGGCCGAGGCCTATCTGAATTTTCTTTACACCGAGGTGGGTCAGGACATTGCGGCGCGCTTTCATTTGCGGCCGCGTAACGAAAAGATCCTTGCCAAGTACGCCAAGGTCTTTCCAAAAGTGAACACTTTCACGGTCGACGAAGTCTTTGGCGGTTGGACTAAAGCGCAGAAGGATCACTTCAACGACGGAGCGACTTATGACCAGGTAATCGCTGCCGCCAAGTCACGCTAGCCGATTAAGCCGCCGATTACGCCGCCGATTACGCCGCCGATGTTTTCCCGCCTGCTGTTAAAGCGCCATAGTGTCCTGCCGGGCTTTGACCTGGCACTTGGTCTGGCGGTGACGTATCTGAGTCTGATCGTGTTGATTCCATTGTCGGCTGCGTTTCTGAAGACCTTCGCCTTGTCCTGGTCCCAGTTCATAGATGCGGTGGCGACACCGCGCGTGGTGGCCTCATATCAACTGACCTTCGGGGCTTCGCTGTTAGCCGCTCTGGTGAACGCCGTCTTTGGGCTCATCATGGCCTGGGTTCTGGTGCGGTATCCGTTCCCCGGTAAGCGTATCGTGGACGCGCTGGTTGATCTGCCATTTGCCTTGCCGACAGCCGTCGCAGGAATTTCGCTCACCGCGATTTACGCTCAAAACGGCTGGATCGGCCGC
>CAIPGD010000408.1 GCA_903864485.1 uncultured bacterium
ATTGATCCAGTTTGATCCGACCTGGCCGGGCGGTCATGACCGCCACTCGAGTCCCCAAGAAGATCGCTTCATCAAAATCGTGGGTCACGAACAACACCGTCTTTCGATTGGCCTGCCAGACATCGAGAAGCAGCTCCTGCATGAGTTCGCGGGTCTGATGATCCAGGGCCCCAAATGGCTCGTCCATCAAGAGAATCCGAGGACCATTCGCGAGAGCCCGCGCGATGGCCACCCGTTGCTGCATGCCACCCGAAAGCTGCCGTGGGTAGTGATGTTCAAAACCGCTTAATCCGACCTGGGCAAGATACTCTTGGGCGATCTCGACTTGCTGGGCTCTTGGAATTCGACGCTCCCGCAGACCGAAGCAGACATTGTCCCGCACGGTCAACCAGGGAAAGAGCGTGTAACTCTGAAACACCATCCCACGGTCCGATCCGGGTCCGGTAATGGGCCGTCCGTCCAGGATGACCTCGCCAGCGTCATGCCGCTCAAGGCCGGCAACAATCCGCAAGAGGGTGCTCTTGCCGCAGCCACTCGGGCCCAGGATCGTCAGGAATTCGTGCTCGTTGACCTCGAGATCGGTGGCTTGCAACGCGACAGTCGAAGGCGCCCCCCCAGACAAAGCAAAGCTTCGGCTGACCCCCCGCAAATTCAGCAGTGCCATCGCTCAGCGCCCCAACTGGGCCCAGGGGAAAGACCATTGATTCAGACGCTTGCACGCCAGATCACTGGCGAGTCCGATCAGTCCAATCACAAGGATTCCGAAGATAATTTGGTCAGTCGCCAACAAGGCCTGGCTGTCGGTGATCATATGACCAATCCCGCTCGAAGCCCCGATCAGTTCCGCCTCTATGACATAGGTCCAGGCCCAACCCAGAACCGTTCGCAAGATCTCGGCAATTTCGGGTGCGGCCCCCGGCAACAGAACCCGAAACACCAGACCGTGACCGCTGCAGCCGAGCGTGGAGGCGGCTTCGACGAGATCGCGCCGAGTCCGGCCGACGACGACCGCGATCATCAGAATCAGTTGAAACACGCTTCCGATGACGATCACAGCCAGCTTTTCAGCCTCGCCAATACCGGCCCAGAGGATGAGCAAGGGGATGAAGGCCGAAGCAGGCAAATACCGGGCAAAGGAAACGAAGGGTTCAAAAAATGCCTCGATCGGCTTGTAAGCTCCCATCGCAATGCCGATTGGCAGGGCAATCGCAGCCGCGATGAGGAAGCCCCCCAGCACCCGCCAGACGGTCATCCCGATATCGCCCAAAAATCCGTACTCACGCAGGAGCCGCCAACCGCCTCGAAGCATCGTGATTGGATCGGCAAGAAACGTCGGCGACACCACGCCACCGAACGTGATCAGGGACCACAGGCCGAAAAAAACAACAAAGAATGCTAACCCCAGAGCGATCCGCGCTCCGGGGCTGACTGGCGCCAGCGGTTGCAGCCAGGCGCCAGCTTCGCCGTGTTGACTCACTGCAGGAAACGCGTATCCGCCAGTTTGGACAGATCAGGCATTTGCCGAATGATTCCAGCTTCTAGCAAAAGATCGGCTGCTTCGCGACTGAAGGTCGCGTGCTCACCGGCGAAGAACTTGCGGTTGGCTTCACGATCCTGCCAGCGCAGATATTTTTGCGAGCCCTCAAACTGTTCACCCGATTGTTTGACGTCCGCGCCCATGGTCTCAAAGCTCTTCTTCGGGTCGGATTTAATCAGTTCAAGCGCCTCAAAATATCCATCGGCCAGCCCCTTCGCAGCCTTTGGGTTGTCGGCCAAAAACTTCGGCGTGCAACCAAAGGTATCCATCACCATCGGATAGTCCAGAGTGGTCGCAATGATGCGGCCCGCCTCGGGTTTGGTCCGAACGGCAGAGAGATAGGGCTCATAGGTCATTCCGGCGTCCAGATTCGCGGTGCCAGCGATCATGGCATTGGCGGCCGCCTGGGGCTCAAGACTCACGATGTTCACGTCTTTGAGCGTCAAGCCGTTCTTCTTGAGCATCCAGGCGAGCGTGAAATAAGGCGCAGTCCCCGGTGCGCTCGCAGCAACCGTCTTGCCCTTGAGGTCGGCGATTTTCTGAATGCCCGGCTTCACGACCATGCCGTCGGCCCCAAAGCTTTTATCCAGCTGAAAAATCTGGGTCGTCGCGACACCATTCGCATTCCAGACCACCCAGGTTTCTACCGTAGTCGCCGCACACTGCACATCGCCCGATGCGATCGCCAGGTGTCGATCTTTTTGGGGGATTTTTTTAATGGTGACGTCGAGTCCCTGTTTCTTGAAGAGCCCCGCTTCTTTGGCCAGCGTAAGTGGCGCGAAACCAGTCCAACCCGATATCGCGATCGTGACCTTGGTCTCCTGTGCCTGTGCTTGTGCCTGTGCCTGTGCCAGGTTTAGGCCCTGAACGCCAAGAGTCAGCGCGACTCCTGCGGCAAGGCTGGGCAAGCGCTTACAAAAATGAGCAACGACTCGATTCACAGGGGACTCCTTCAAAATGGACAGCCAAGATTAGATTGGCCATCTCGGGCTACAAAACTTAAAACAACATTGGCAAGTTCAATCTCTGCGACTGGGCGCAGTCGATCGCGTCGGCATAGCCGGCGTCGGCGTGGCGCATGACGCCAGTCGCCGGGTCATTCCATAAAACACGTTCAATACGACGATCCGCGGCCTCCGTGCCATCGCACACAATCACAACGCCAGAATGCTGGGAGTAACCCATTCCAACGCCACCACCGTGGTGCAGGCTGACCCACGTCGCCCCGCCCGCTGTGTTGAGCAATGCATTCAAGAGAGGCCAATCCGAAACCGCGTCGCTGCCGTCTCGCATCGCCTCGGTCTCCCGATTGGGACTCGCAACCGAACCACTGTCGAGATGATCACGTCCGATGACGATCGGTGCTTTGAGTTCGCCACTGCGAACCATTGCGTTAAACGCCAATCCCGCCCGATGTCGATCACCCAGTCCAAGCCAGCAAATGCGAGCGGGCAGCCCTTGAAAAGCGATCCGATCAGCAGCCATCTCAAGCCAGCGGTTCAGTTCCAGATCGTGCGGGAACAGTGCCTTTAAACACGCATCGGTCTTGTAGATGTCCTCTGGGTCACCAGAGAGGGCCACCCAACGGAAGGGACCTTTCCCACGGCAGAACAGGGGCCGGATGTAAGCCGGCACAAACCCAGGAATATCAAACGCATTCAGGACGCCGGCATCGCGCGCGACCTGGCGGATATTGTTGCCATAGTCAACGGTCGGGATCCCCATCGCCTGAAAATCCAGCAAAGCGCGAACATGAACCGCACAACTCTGCGCAGCCGCCTCACGCAAACCCGCATGCTGGCTCGTATCCGCTCGCGCGGCATGCCAGCGGTCCTCAGTCCAGCCAGCGGGCAAGTAGCCGTTGACCAGATCATGAGCCGAGGTCTGATCGGTCACGAGATCAGGACGTACGCCGCCGGCCCGGGCGCGCGAGACGATCTCAGGCAACAACTCGGCCGCGTTACCCAATAATCCGACCGAGACGGCCCGACCGCCCGCTGCGTGGGCGGCCACCCGTGCCAAAGCATCGTCAAGGTCGGTTGCCTGTTCGTCCAGATAACGCGAGCGCAACCGAAAATCGATCCGGCTCTGCTGACATTCGATGATCAGCGATGCAGCACCCGCGAAACTCGCTGCCAGGGGTTGTGCACCGCCCATGCCACCCAGGCCCGCGCTCAAGATCCAACGCCCGGCGATATGACCGGCAAAGTGCTGGCGCGCGGCCTCAGCAAACGTCTCGTAGGTCCCCTGAACAATGCCCTGCGTACCGATATAAATCCAGGAGCCTGCGGTCATCTGAC
>CAIPGD010000409.1 GCA_903864485.1 uncultured bacterium
CAGACCTGAAAGTCGAAGCGATCACAAGTTCGTGTTGTGGCATGGCCGGTGCATTTGGCTATGAAAAGGAACATGCGGGTACCTCGCGCGCGATGGCTGAACTGGATCTTCTGCCGGCCGTGCGTGATGCGGCCCCAGACACGCTGATTGTTGCCGACGGGACGAGTTGCCGTCATCAGATTGCGAATGGCACACCACGCGAAGCGCTCCATGTGGCGCAAGTGCTTGCGCGGGCACTTCGAGGCTCTAACGACGTGTCAGGGGCGTGAGACCCTTTGGGAACTTCAAATTAAGGTTCTGCGAATACGCGCCGAAAGCAGGTCCAAAACGCTAACAGTCACGATGATCATGATCATGATGGCCATGGTCTGGGCGTACTGAAAACCCCGGATCACGTCCCATAACAGGGCGCCGATGCCGCCGGCACCGACGATCCCCACAACCGCTGCTGAACGGACATTGGATTCGAACCGATACAGGGTGTACGAGATCCAGAGCGGCATGACCTGGGGCAGAACTCCAAACACAATTTCGGCCAGCGGCGTGGCGCCCGTGGCTCGAATCCCCTCGACCGGATGGGGGTCGATCGCTTCAACAGCCTCCGAAAAAAGTTTCGCCAGAATCCCGGTGGTGTGGACAAAAAGCGCAAGTACGCCGGCGAAGGGTCCAAGCCCCACTGCCACCACAAACAGGAGGGCAAACACCATTTCATTGATGGCACGCGTGGCATCCATGAGACGACGCATCGGCTGGTAGACCCAGATCGGCGCGATGTTGGACGAAGACGCCAACCCACAAGGAACCGCGAGAATGACCGCGAGCGCCGTTCCCCAAAGCGCAATCTCGAGCGTCACGATCATCTCGTGCAGATAAATCCTCCAGTCCCGAAAGTCAGGCGGAAAAAAATCGCGCAGATACGTGGCCATGTTGCCGGAGTCGCGCAAGAGCTCGGCCGGGCGCATATCGGCGCCCTCCCAAGTCAAGCCCAGCAAGACGCAAAGAATGGCCCAGCCGATTAACCCGCCCCACTCACGCCGGGGGGGGTTAACCAACGCAGACAATCGATGCGCCTCGGTCACGACTTAACGACCCTGAGTCGCGAGATCGGCCAGCTTGCGATCAAACTCGGCTAGTTTCGTTGCACGATCGTTGTCCGACAATTGCGTATCGTTCTCGACTTTCAAGCGATCTGCAAAGAGACTGAGTTGACGAATCGGCAGCAGGTGGCTGTCGTTAGCAGGCTTGAATCCCGACATTCCGAGCGTCTTCAGAACGTCTTTTTCGCGGGCAACATCAGCCCCTTGCTGGCCGTAGGACACGAAGAAATCGCGAACCTTCTTTTTCGTCTCGGCGTCAAGATCCTTGCGCCACACTAGGGGATCAGCCGGGATCATTGGCGAGGTCCAGATCACCTTGACCTCGTCGTGCTTCGCGGGGTTGGTGATCTTAAGGCGATCCAGACTTTCGTTGTTGTTGGTGGCAACGTCGACCTGCTTGTTCGCTGCCGCCAGCAGATTGGCCTCATGGTTAGCCGACCGGGCGAGTTTGAAGTCCCGCTTCGGATCAATTTTGTTCTTCGCGAACGCGTAATAACCCGGCACCAGAAAACCCGAGGTGGAATTGGGATCGCCATTGCCCAGCGTCAGCGACTTGCTGTTGCGAACCACATCTTCGAGCGACTTGAGGGGGCTGTCCTTATGGGTCACCAGGTGTGAGTAATAGCCCTCCGCCCCATCCTTGCCAACAGTCGCCACAAACACCTCACCATTGGAACGGTCTACCGCTTCCATGGCCGACTTGTTGCCATACCAGGCTACCTGCACTTTGTTAAAGCGCATTGCCTCGATGATGCCGGCATAGTCAGGCGCGAAGAACGCGTCGACTTTGAGGCCAGTCCGCTTTTGCATGTCCTCAAGTAATGGGGCCCAAGCGGCCCGCAGGTTCTGCGCGGACTCGGTCGAAATAATGCCAAACGCGAGATCACGAGCCATCGCGGTCACGGGGCCAAGCAGGCCGGCGGCCGTTACCAGACCCGCGACAGATTTCAGGAAATAGTGACGATTCATGAAATAACTCCAGGAGGATGAATAAACATGGCGTTGGCTTGATCGCCAACTCCGGCTTCTCTACGAATTTCTAGCTCGTCGCCCGCTTCTAATTCACTGCCATACACCTCGGCCAACAGAGCGGGATCGATATTTTTTGAGGCGCCATCAAAGACGATGCGACCCTCGCGGAGCGCGATCACTCGCGGACAAAACCGCAGCGCATACTCAACCTGATGAAGGCAGACGACCACCGTGACGCCCAAGTCGCGATTGATCTCGGCCAGTAATGCCATCACCCGACGCGAGGCCTCCGGGTCGAGTGAGGCGATCGGTTCATCCGCAAGAACGATCCGGGCACCTTGAACCAAGGCCCGGGCGATTGCTGCCCGCTGCTGTTGCCCACCCGACAAGGTCGATGCACGTTGCCAAGCTTGCTCGGCAATCCCCACGCGGTCCAATGCCTTAATCGCCTGTTCGCGCTCGGCAAGATTGAAGCGGCCGAGCAACCCCCGCCACAGCGGAACTTTGGGCAACAAACCAACCAATACGTTGGTGGCCACCGGCAACCGTTCAACCAGATTGAATTGTTGGAAAATAAAGCCAATTTCGGCGCGCCGTTCACGGACCGCCGGATCAAGTCGACCGCCGCGTTGCACGGTTTGGCCAAACACTTCGACCACAGACTCACTGCTGGCGTCGGCCGGTACCAAGCCATTAATTTGCCGCAGAAGAGTTGATTTTCCGGAACCTGACGCTCCAATCAACGCCACCATCTCGCCGGGCTCGATCCCTAATGAAATGCCATCCACGGCGCGCCGCCCGCCTGGATAGGTCTTTCGAAGGTTTGAGATGCGAATCGCTGCCAATCAGGGCTCGGTCGGGTGGATGAATTTGTTGCGGACATTACGGACTAACTGTGACAGTCCGGTGACGGTACTGATCGACCTGCCATTTCCGCGGTTAGAATCGGGCTTAACTTCAGTTCCACAGACCCCTGATTGCCCTATGACCCACGTCGTCACAGAATCCTGCATCCGCTGCAAATACACCGATTGCGTCGACGTCTGCCCGGTGGACTGTTTCCGCGAAGGTCCGAACATGCTGGTCATTGACCCCGACGAGTGCATCGACTGTGCCGTCTGCATTCCAGAGTGCCCGGTCAATGCCATCAAGGCTGAAGAAGATCTCGATCCCAACGAAGTACGGTTCACCGCACTTAATCTCGAGCTTGCCCGCGGGTGGCCGTCAATTACCCGCACGAAACCGTCTCTGCCGGACGCGGATGACTGGAAAGACGTGGCCGAAAAGTTGCAGCATCTCGCGCGCTAAATCACCCTAAAAAGCGCGCGCGATCAGACAGCCCCAGACATGACTGCGGAACCTGGCGCAGTCGACGATGCAAACCAGGTCCTGGGATTTGGGATAGCGTTCAGGGAACTTTACCGCCGAGGCGGTTTAGTTCGGGTTGATCAATCCTTTGTCGAACAACTTCGAGCGAAAGAACCCTCGCTCGCAGAGCGGTTACTCGCGGCCCGATCCACACCGGGGGAATTAGGCCGGGCCGCGGAAGCCGAACTACTGCTTGCACTTGGCCCAGCGCTTGAGCAGTTCATCGGCACCTTGTTCGGTGTCTCAGAAGCGCTTGAAGCGCTCGCCGAGGCGGCGAATGCGGCAGAGCCATTCTTTCGAATCAAATGGAAATTTGTCCGCCGTCAGGCTGCGCTAGCGATTTCACCGGACGAGGTGCAAGGTCTTGATGCGGATGCACTGAGACGCCAATTGCAGGGGTGGTTCGAGCTGAATGGTGGGGCAACAGCCAGTGCGGCCGAAGCCTTCGAAGCCGCTTTTGTTCGGGCAGTCACTGATTGGCAAATGAAGAGCCAAGCGAGTGGCGATCCAGCTGAGCCAGTCGAACAAAAGCTGGCGGCCGCCCGGCGCTATGCGGCCTGGGCAGTGCATACCGAAGCGGGCCAGCAATGGCACGCGCACGGTCGACTGTTTCGCCTGCCGCGCCCTCGGGCGGCCCCGCCTGATTTGGCCCATGCTCAGCCCCCAGCCGAGCACACGCGCGACGGATTTGACCTGACCGACGGCGGCGGCCCCGCGCTCGCGGCGCTCGACGAAGCCCGCTACTGTCTGCACTGTCACAAACAGGGTAAGGACAGCTGCGCCCATGGCCTCCGTGGGCCCAAGCCTGTGCCGCAGATTGTGCCGAGCGCTGTTTCGAGCGCTGTTTCGAGG
>CAIPGD010000410.1 GCA_903864485.1 uncultured bacterium
GAGCACAGCACTTGAAAGGCCCGCCAGCAAATCACTTTCGACATAGCGGCGCATCACCGCATGAACAGGTTCAAAATCAAGCACAGCGTTATTTCCAATAGGACGGAATCGAGCGCCTCAAGCCCTAGACCACCAGCTTACTTCTTGTCCTCTTGCTTTCGGTCGCTCGAACGATTCCCAATGCTACCGGCGCCCGGTCGGTCTGGCCTTTCGGCCCTGTCGGCCCTGTCCGGTCTCTCGGCTCTATCGCTTCGTGGGTCTGGACGGACTGTTGGATTCCCGTAGGCGGGCATCGGACTTGGCTTTTGCGGGGTTTGTTGAGCGGGGAGGCCTTCCCCAGATGGTCTCGTTGGTCCGGATGGTCCGGATGGTCCAGACGGCAAGGTTGGGCCTGGCTGCGGACGTAACGGCGCAGAGGACCTCATAACAGGCTCGGGGCGAGGTTGCCCATACCAGGGAGCCCGATCGAATCGAGGCGAATCGTACGCCCCCCCTCGGAACTGATGCGGACCCGCGCGATAAAGCCCGACAGTTCGAGGATTGATCAACGCATATCGCTGGATCGTCGCGGGTTGAACGTAGGACCCGTAAGGAGTCTGCGCGAGGTAGATTCCGGGCTGGGCGTAGTAATCATTCAGGAGCGCCCCGGTCATGGTGCCAAACGAATAGGGCATGTACCAGTGGTAGGCGTCGGGAGGTGACGCAAGGTTGACCTGTCCGTAGACCTGACTTCCGGTGCCGCAGGCACCCTTACCGTAAGCCAGTTCGCAGTCTTGAAGCGTCAGGAACGTGGGCAACGGTGCCATCACCTCGAACTCCTCGAGCGACTCGATCACGAGGGGACCTGCACAGCCCCAAAGCGCGGAGCACAAGAGCGTCAGAGCGAGCGAGCGTGTCTCGAATCGGTTGTGCATGACCGTGTCCAGTTGGCTGCATTGTTCTGACTAACGCGCCACGGGTGAAGTGCGATGACGGTCGGGGTCTCAGTTGAAGGGCTACTCAACGATGGCTGAGTAAATGATGTTCTTCAGTTGCCCGCGAAAATTGTAGGTGCTCGAGGGCATCAACTGGGTCATGAACACCAGACTGATCTCTTCTCGGGGATCCACCAGAAATAAGGTCGAAGCGGCCCCGCCCCAGTAATAGTCTCCCCCGCCCATCACACCCGCGACCACGGGGTCAATCACACTCGCAAAACCCAACCCAAATCCGACGCCCCGATTTGGGCTTTCGGAAAACAAGCCCAAGGCCCAGGCTGACAAGTCCTTGCCTTCCTTGAGGTGATTGCGCGTCATCATTTCGAGCGTTCGTGGCCCCAGAATCCGCGCACCATCGAGTTCGCCCCCTCGGCGCAACATCTCGCAAAAGCGCAGATAGTCAGCGGTGGTTCCAACCAGCCCTCCACCACCAGAAAAAAACGTGGGTTCAGCGAGATAACGACTCGTTTCAGGGTCATCGATCAGCTCCAGCTGTTGATTGGCATCGCGCCGGTAATTCGCCACCAGTCGGGACCTCTGGTCCGGGCGAACCTGAAACCCCGTGTCCACCATGCCCAGCGGATCAAAAACATGTTCCTGAAGGAATTCGGGGAACGCCTGCCCCGAAATGATTTCAACCAGCGCCCCACAGGCGTCGGTTGCCAGCGAATACATCCATTGTTCGCCTGGTTGATAGGCAAGCGGAATCTGGCTGAGCTTGTCCATAAATCCCATCATGGAACCGTGGCGGTCTATGCTCGTTGCTTGCAGGGATCGATACCGGTAATCGACGGGGTGTTCGACGCCGACACTCATCAACTGGCCGCCATAGGTCAGACCGCTGGTATGCCGCAGCAAGTCGCGAATACTGACCGGCCGGCGCAGGGGCTCTGTCTGGTACGGACTTCCACCATCACCGGCAACGTAGACACATTGCTCCTGCCAGGATGGGACCCAGCGGCAAACGGGATCATCAAGCTGAAACAAGCCGCGTTCATAGAGCATCATGAGCGCGACCGAGGTAACCGGCTTGGTCATCGAGAAAATACGAAAAATCGCATCGTCGGCCATTGATCTGCCGCGCTGGAGATCCATCTGCCCAAGACTGCGCTGATAGGCCAAATGCCCATGCCGCATCAGCGCGAGCTGGCAACCTGAGATTTTCCCCTCATCGATATAGCGACCCTGCAGGTGCGTGGTCAACCGCTCAAGTCGATTCAGGTCGAACCCACTGGGGTGCTCCATGATTTGCGCCTCGATATTTCGGTATTTCGGTTTCGGTGGGCCCTTGGCCGCGCCGAATTTCTATTCAACCCGACCGATCTTTCGAACGATCCGGTCGAGAACCTTGGCATCCGCATCCCAGTAACTCTGAAATTCAGGCGCGTCCAGATATTCGATCGGGCTACCAGCTTTCAGGATGGTATTCATCACTTTCTCGTCATGGGCCGCTGCGCGGGCCGCCTGACGCAATCTTTGAATGATCGGATCGGGAGTGGCTGCAGGAACGAAGAGCCCTGACCACTGA
The DNA here is from genome assembly GCA_903864485.1 of uncultured bacterium. GTDB lineage: Bacteria > Pseudomonadota > Gammaproteobacteria > Burkholderiales > Burkholderiaceae_E > RFPW01. Next base: position 2,506 of record CAIPGD010000410.1, read on the forward strand.
TCAAACTGGATATTGACACCCAGGCTTTTGAGGCTCGGCACATCTGGCAATGCGGCAAGTTTGCCCTCGCCCCAATGGGCCAGCACCCTCACCTTTCCAGCCTTCACCTGAGCAACGATCGACGATGGGCCCGTTGCGACAAAATCAATTTCTTTTCCGAGCAGTCCAAGCACAGCTGGCCCCGCACCCTTGTAAGGCACGTGGGTCATTTTCAGGCCGAGTTCGAGTTTGAGCATTTCAACTGGAACATGCATCGTCCCGTAATTGCCAGACGAACCAAAATTCAACTTGTCCGGATTCTTTCGGACGTAATCGACAAAGTCCTGAAAGCTCTGCCATGGCGCATCGGCGCGAACTGCAAGAACCGTAGGATCGGCGGTAAAGCGGGCGATCGGTTTGAACTGATTAAGCACGAATGAGGGCGACCGACCGAGCACCTCATCGGCAACCGGGATCGTCGAAATCGAGACCAGCGCCATCAACAAGGTGAACCCGTCCGGCTTGGAACGGGCAACCTGAGCCATTCCAATTCCTCCGCCGGCGCCCGCCTTGTTATCGATGACGATGGGTTGCCCGAGAAATTGCGCCATTGATTCGGCAACTGGGCGCCCCACGGTATCGGCCACGCCCCCAGGGGGAAACGGAACAACCAAGGTAACCGGACGACTCGGGTAAACCTCGGCCCAAGTGGGTATGCAAAACCCAGCCAGGAGAGCAAGGACGCCTAACGCTCGCACGCAGTGGCGACTAATAGTTTTATTTAACTTAATCATGATGATCTTGAGGCAAGAACATGTGCAACGATCGCGTTGGCATGTCCATGACCTAACCCATGTTCGGATTTCAAGAATGCGACCTGCTCCATGTGCTTCATCTCCTTGAGCTCGGCAACCAGTGTTAGCCAATGGTCGATTGGCCGGCCGTACTTCTTCTCGATGGACGGAAAATAGGAAGCCGGACCTTTAACTTTGTCATCTACCATCATCACGCTCCCAAAACGCTCGACGCGACTGACAACCCTCGAGGACCTCGTTGATAGCGGTACGAACTCATCACCACACGTTAGTTTAAAAAACACCGTTGGGCAATGGGAGCCTTCCTCAGCATCCTCCGAAACTGGTGCGAGTAAATCCACTACGAACTTCGGAGTCTAAGCAAATCAACACGTCGGATGGGCAGGTAACCGTTTTGGCCCACGCCGCATGCGCGCTTCGGAAAACATTCCGCCGCACACATTAAGGACCTCACACACC
>CAIPGD010000411.1 GCA_903864485.1 uncultured bacterium
CCTGTGCGTGGCGCAGGGCATGTTTTTTTTCCTTGCGATGGTCGGTGCACAGGCGCAAGAAGTAGCACCCACATTTTTACAGGCGGACCGGATCAGCGGGCGCAGCGGAGCTGAGACGGTGATGGAGGGTGATGGGCTGCTGCGAAAGCCGGGTTTGGTGATCCAGGCGGATCAACTGGAATACGACCAACTCAGCGACCGGGCGAAGGCGACTGGGAACGTGCGCATCCAACGCAACGGGGCACGTTATGAAGGGACCGCGGGCGAGGTGACTGTTGATGCCATGGAAGGATTCATGGACAACATGCGCTACGAGTTTGAGCAAAATGGCAGCCACGGCGAAGCCCTTCGCGCCGAGTTTGCGGACGAAACGCACAGCACCCTATTCCAAACCACGTACACCACCTGCCGGCGTGATGCCGTCGCCGATTGGACGCCCGCCTGGGTCGTGCGTGCGGGACAACTTGATTTGGATAACGACGAGGACATAGGCACCGCCCAAAGCGCGTACCTGGAGTTCAAGAGCGTGCCTATACTGCCCATCCCTCCCCTGGGCTTCCCGCTTTCGGAAAAACGCAAGTCCGGATTTCTACCGCCGACCTTGGGGCTGGACAATACCAACGGCCTGGAAGTGGTCACGCCGTATTACTGGAACATTGCGCCTAACCGCGACGCGACCATTTCCCCCGCCTTGATGGCCTCCCGTGGGGTGAATCTGACAAGTGAGTACCGTTATCTGGAGCCAGACTACTTAGGCGTAGTCAAGACGGCGATTCTGCCGAATGACGCGTTGCGCGGGTCAGACCGCTGGGGATTAGCTTTTAAGCACCAAGCGCGACACGACACACAGCTGGGTGGCGTCGGCTGGGGGCTCAACATCAATCGGGTCAGTGACGACAATTATTGGCGGGACTTCAGTTCACTCGCTTATACCGGTCAAACCATCATGGGACCGGCCGGCGCCATCGGGGCGGCCCAGTCCTTTTCTGCCGCAGGACAAGCTACAGACGCGTTTCGCGACCCTGCGGCGGGTGCTTTGCGTCTACTCCCTTCGCAGCTCAACGCGGGCTGGGGAAGCGGTTATTTTTTGTCCGGCATCATGATTCAAAAATGGCAAGTTTTGCAGGATTCAAATGCCTACATTGTGAAACCCTATGAACGTTTGCCCCAAATCACCGGGCGCTATGCAAGGGTCAATGACGGCGGCTGGGACTGGTCAATCGACGGTGATTTCACCCGGTTTTCATCGTACGCGGAGCTGACAGGCCTACCCAACGCGGACCGCGGCGTGCTGTGGGGTCAGGTTAGTCGGCCCTGGCTAGCTCCGCAGGGCTATATCACGCCCAAAATGCAATTCCATGCCGCCGCCTACCAATACGACGCCCTCACCTACTACGGCAACAGTGGCGGGGCCAGCACTGTCCCCACATTCAGCCTGGACAGCGGGCTGGTATTTGAGCGGGAGTCCCTGTGGGGCAACCAGGCCATCGTCCAGACACTGGAGCCAAGGGCGTTTTATGTCTACACACCCTACCA
>CAIPGD010000412.1 GCA_903864485.1 uncultured bacterium
GACGCTTTGCGACCAGCATGTCCAAGCTGAATCGCAATCGGCATCGCAGAATGCTTTCGAAGCGAGACCAACACGCGATGCAACGCTGCTTCGGTAGCATCGTTCCAGAGTCCAAGATCGCCTGGCGAAATTCGACCGTCCGGTTCAACCGCAGTGGCTTCGAGGATGAGCATGCCCGCGCCCGATGCGGTCATCGCGCCCAGGTGCATGAGATGCCAATCGGTGGCTTCGCCATTGACCGCGCTGTACTGGCACATCGGCGCGATGACGATTCTATTTTCGAGGGTCAGTTGACCGAGAGGGGCGGGGGAGAAGAGTGCACTCATTGTTTTAAAAATCGGATTAAAAGAGGGGCGGGGTCGAGTGCAGGATCACGGGCCGCAGCTGGAGCAAGGTCAGTGCGCCTGTTCGTGGAGCGCCTCCCCTAGTGCGTTCACCAGCGAGTCGATTTGAGCTGGTGTGGAGATAAAGGGTGGCGCGAGTTGCAGGGTATCGACGCCGAATCGGACATAGAAGCCTTTGCGCCAGCAGGCCATGGCGACTTCAAAGGGTCTACGGGCGATCTCGCCGGGGTAGGGCGCTAGTGTTAGTCCGGCTGCGAGGCCGTAGTTTCGGATGTCGGTGACGTGCGGTGCGCCGCGCAGGGCGTGCACGGCGGTTTCCAGTATCGGTGCTAATTCACCGACTCGCTCCATCGCATGCTCGCGCTCGAGCAGATCCATCGCGGCCAGGCCGGCTGCGCACGCAACGGGGTGCGCCGAGTAAGTATGCCCATGCGGAAATTCGACTGCGTAATGAGGGCCGCCAGCATCCATGAAGGTTTGGTAGAACGCATCGGTCGCCACCACACCACCCATCGGAATCGCTCCATTGGTAACCTGCTTTGCAAAGTTGAGCAGGTCTGGTGTGACGCCAAATGCTTCAGCTCCGGTCCAGGCACCTGATCGCCCAAAGCCAGTAATGACTTCGTCAAAAATCAGCAGGATCTGATGCTGATCGCAGATCTCGCGCAGCCGCTGCAGATACCCTACGGGCGGCACGATCACGCCTGCGGATCCGCAAAACGGCTCGACGATGACTGCAGCGATATTCGACGCGTCATGCAGGGCAATCAGATCGAGCAGGTGATCTGCGAGATGCGCCCCGGTTGCGGGCATCCCGCGGCTGAAGGCTGTTTCGGGCAACAGGGTGTGTGGCAAATGATCGGCGTCGATGCCATCGCCATACATCTTACGATTGCCGACCATCCCGCCGACACTGATGCCGGCAAAGGTCACGCCGTGATAACCCTTGGCACGACCAATGAAGCGAGTCTTGCTGGCCTGGCCTTTGATTCGCCAGTAGGCCCGAGCCATTTTGAGTGAAGTGTCCGCGGCCTCTGAACCCGAGCCAACAAAGAAGACGCGGTTGAGCCCGGCGGGCATTCGCGCTGCAATTTGTTCAGCGAGTCGGAAAGCGAGTCGGTGACCAAACTGGAACGGTGGTGAAAAGTCGAGCGTGCTGAGTTGCTGGCTGACCGCCGCGGCAATTTCGCCCCGTCCATGGCCGAGCCCGCAGGTCCAGAGCCCTGAAAGCCCGTCGAAGATTTGCCGACCGTGCGCGTCGCGGTAGTGACAGCCTTGGGCTTCAACCAGGATTCGCGGATCCGCCTTGAATTGGCGGTTTCCCGTGTACGGCATCCAGTAAGCATCGAGTTGGCTTTGGGTCAGGCCCGAAGCCCCGTGGGGGTCGCTCAGTTCCATGTCTGGTCCTCCTTTTTTGTCAGAATACCGCGATCGCGGCGGGCTTTACCCTGAGACCAATTGGCCGACGGCACGCTCCCACTGGGCCATCCGGGCGGATGCCTCATCGCGCGAGAGGGCGGGTTCGAATCGGCGCTCAATCTGCCATTGCGATTCAAGCGCATCCGTCCCGCCGGCAATGCCCAGTCCAAGCGCGGCAAGCCAAGCGGCGCCGAGGGCCGTGGTCTCGATCACCTGGGGTCTGACGACGGGTATTCCTAATAGATCCGCCTGAAACTGCATCAGCAGGTCGTTAACGCACGCACCCCCGTCGACCCGAAGCTCTTGCACCGCTTGTCCACCCGCTGCGACGGCGTCCCGGCTCATGGCCTGCAACAAGGCGGCGCTTTGAAAGGCGATGCTCTCGAGGGCAGCCCGCGCGATATGCGCTGCAGTCACCCCCCGCGTTAGTCCGAGGATGGCACCGCGGGCATCCGCACGCCAGTAAGGCGCACCGAGGCCCGTAAACGCTGGGACGACGATGACTCCGCCATTATCAGGAACGCTCTCGGCCAATGCCTGCACGTCGGCGCTGCGCTCGATGACCCCCAGGCCATCCCGCAGCCATTGAACGACGGCGCCGCCGACAAAGACACTTCCCTCGAGCGCGTAGGTCGGTGTCTTGTTGGTCTGTGCCGTGCTGGTCGTGATCAATCCGTTTGAGGAGACCAGACTCTGGTCGCCGGTATGCATCAGCATGAAGCAGCCGGTGCCGTACGTATTCTTGGCCAACCCAGACCGAAAGCAGGCTTGGCCGAACAGCGCACTTTGCTGGTCGCCCGCCATGCCGCCAATTGGAACGGCAACGCCGAGGATTTCCGGATCGGTGTCACCAAAGTGCGAGGCCGAAGGATGAACTGTGGGAAGCAGCGCAGCGGGGATCTTGAATAGCTCGAGCAGGGATTCATCCCAGCGATTAAGATGAATGTCGAACAACATCGTGCGCGCCGCATTGCTCACGTCGGTGGCGTGCACGCGCCCGCCAGTCAGCTTCCACAACAGCCAGCTGTCGACCGTCCCGAACGCGAGTTCCCCTCGGTTGGCGGCGTCGCGTGCCCCCGGGACTGAATCCAGAATCCATTGCAACTTGGTGGCTGAGAAATA
>CAIPGD010000413.1 GCA_903864485.1 uncultured bacterium
ACGCTGTCAGCCCTCTTCAACGCCGGGGGGCATACCGTTTTGAGGGTCGCCAGCGACTTCGGCGAGAACCATCCAGCCGAATTCTGCGCGATGCTTGCGGGCGACTTGCTCGGTGCGCTGACTTTACTGTTTGGCCTTCGACTTTTACTTCTAGCGTGGGATAAACTAATACGATCTGACCGCGAAGCCTAGCCTGAAGACAAGACGAACCATCATGAGTAAAGACACCAAGAGCGAGTTGCTATCGCTCTATTTTCGATTCACCGCATTGACCGACAGTCTCAAGGGACTTTACGGCGGAGCCGAACTCACCCCCGATATTGAAGCGCTGCTTCAGGTGCTTTGCGCGCATTGGCATGCTGGATCGCCGCTTTCGGTGCGGCAAGTCATGCAGTTTGAACGACTGGGCTCTTCGGCCACGATCTTCAAGCGCCTGAAGCGGCTGCGCCAGATGGATCTGGTGATGCTCCTCGAGGCCCCCGACGATCCGCGCAAGCGCCAGATTGTGCCGACGACCCGCGCTCTGGATTATTTTTCCAGCCAAGCCCTGGCGATTCGGGCAGCGTCGGCCTAACTCAGCTTGCCGTGGCAGTGCTTGTACTTCTTGCCTGACCCACAAGGACAGGCGTCGTTTCGTCCGACGCGCTCAGCCATTGAGTCCTGCGTCTCGGGTGCTGCCTGCGTGTAACGCACATCAAGCTGAGCGGCCTCGGGTAGGGCGACGGGTTCCACGACTGGAGCCTCGACCTCCGCCATTTCAGCGGGGGCAATGCGAACCGTCATCAACATCCCCGTGACTTCATCGCGGATGGTGGTCAGCATCGATTCAAACAGCTCGAACGCCTCCCGCTTGTATTCCTGCTTGGGGTTTTTCTGCGCATAGCCGCGCAAATGAATTCCCTGGCGCAGGTGATCAAGTGCCGCGAGATGCTCGCGCCAATGCGTGTCAATGGCCTGGAGCATCACTGAGCGGGTAAAGCTGGCCCAGCCATCAGCACCGACCATCTCGGCCTTGGCCCGATACGTGGTGTCGGCCGCGCTCAAGAGACGATCCTGAAGGTCGATATCGCTCGCATCCGATATCGATGACAACGGCACTTCCATTTGCCACTGATCGCGCAACGCTTGCTCGAGCCCTTTGAGGTCCCACTGCTCTTCAACACTCTCGGCCGGAACATAGCGCCGGAACAAGTCTTCAAAGACGCCCTCTCGCAGCCCTTCGAGCAGGGCGTCGACATCGGCCGATTCGAGCAACTCGTTGCGCTGCTGGTAAATCACCTTGCGCTGCTCGTTGGCAACGTCGTCGTATTCGAGGAGTTGCTTGCGGATATCGAAGTTACGCGCCTCGACCTTGCGCTGAGCGCTTTCGATCGACCGCGAAACGAGGCCTGATTCGATCGCCTCGCCTTCGGGTAGGCGCAGTCGCTCCATAATGGATTGGAGGCGTTCCCCGGCAAAAATTTTCAGCAGGGGATCATCCATCGACAAGTAAAACCGCGACGACCCGGCGTCGCCCTGACGACCCGAACGCCCACGCAACTGATTATCGATGCGTCGGCTCTCGTGACGCTCGGTCCCGACAATATGCAAACCACCTGCGGTCAAGACGGCGTCATGGCGAACCTGCCATTCGCTGCGCAGCGTCTGAACCTCGGTTTGTTGTTGCGCTTCAGTCAATTCGGGATTTTGGCGCAGTTGATCGATCGCCTTGTCGATCCCGCCGCCCAGGACAATATCGGTCCCTCGACCAGCCATATTGGTCGCAATCGTTATGGCGCCAGGCCGACCCGCTTCGGCCACGATTTCGGCCTCACGCGCGTGCTGCTTGGCATTCAAGACGTTGTGCGGAAGCTTCGCTTTCACCAGCATCTCGGCCAATAGCTCCGAGTTCTCAATGCTGGTCGTACCCACCAACACGGGTTGACCGCGCTGATGGCAGTCGCGGATATCCTCGAGGATGGCGTTGTATTTTTCCTTCGCCGTGCGGAACACCTGGTCCTGCCGATCGATCCGCACCATGGGTCGATGGGTTGGAATGACGACAGTCTCCAGGTTATAAATTTCCTGGAATTCGTAAGCTTCGGTGTCCGCGGTCCCGGTCATTCCGCCGAGCTTTCCATACATGCGGAAGTAGTTCTGAAAAGTAATCGAAGCCAGCGTTTGGTTTTCGGGCTGGATTCGACTCCCCTCCTTGGCCTCGACGGCCTGGTGCAAGCCGTCGGACCACCGCCGCCCGCTCATCAGGCGACCGGTGAATTCATCGACAATCACGACCTCATCGTTTTGCACAACGTACTGCTGGTCCCGAAAGAACAGCGTATGAGCGCGCAGGGCCGCCATGAGGTGGTGCATGAGCAAAATGTTCGAGGCGTCGTAAAGCGACGCACCGGCCGGCAACAACCCAATCTCCGACAGAATGCGCTCGGCCTTTTCGTGGCCGGCCTCGGAGATATGGACCTGATGCGCCTTGCGATCAACCCAGTAATCCCCCTCGGGTTCGGGCTCGTCGGTGCGCGGTTCGGTCGCCATGGGCGACAACAACGGGGGCACCGCGTTCATGCGCTGGTAGAGCTCGGTGTGGTCATCGGCCTGACCGCTGATGATAAGCGGCGTGCGCGCTTCGTCGATCAGAATCGAGTCGACCTCGTCAACAATCGCGAAATGAAGACCGCGCTGCACCCGGTCAACCAGGCCGTAGACCATGTTGTCGCGCAGGTAATCGAAGCCAAATTCGTTATTCGTGCCGTAAGTGATGTCGGAGGCATAGGCCTGCTGCTTTTCGCTATGCGGCATTTGCGACAGGTTGACCCCATAGGAGAGTCCGAGGAACCCATAGACGCGACCCATCCACTGCGCATCACGAGCCGCCAGATAGTCGTTGACCGTCACCACATGAACGCCACGCCCGGCCAACGCATTGAGATAAGCGGGCAGGGTCGCCATCAACGTTTTGCCCTCGCCGGTGCGCATTTCGGCGATCCGGCCCGCGTGCAGGGTCATGCCGCCGATTAGCTGGACATCAAAGTGGCGCATACCGAGCACGCGTCGGGACGCTTCCCGGCACGTAGCAAATGCCTCGGGCAACAGCGCGTCGAGTGATTCGCCATTGGCGACGCGCAGACGAAAGTCCGCCGTGCGAGCAGCGAGCGCTTGGTCATCGAGGGGCTGCAACTGCGCTTCGAGCGCGTTAATACGCTCAACGACACGGCGGGAGTCACGCAGCAACCGATCGTTGCGGCTGCCAAAGAATCGAGTCAGGAACTTCTGGAGCATCCGAAGAATGTAGCATGTTGGATTAGGGCGCTATTGTCCCCTCTTTTGACGAATCCCGCCGCACGACACCTCCAATCGCACATTCAATCTCACCTTCAATCGGACGATCGATCACGTTCCAATCCCGCCCACCCGGCACTCAAAACACGCCGCCCTCTGCGCTGCAATGGTTGGGCGAGGACGACGCATTCCGGCGCCTTCAGCATGATGCACGGCGCCTGATGGCGCTGCAGGCCACGCTTGCGCAAGTCACCGGCGGGCTGGACGTTCGCGCGGTCCGTCTCGATGGTACGACGCTGTGCGTCACAGTCACCGGACCCTCTATGGCCGCCCGCTTGCGCCAGATCGAACCGTTGGCGGTTGCGACCCTACGTCAACAAGGCTGGGTGATTGAGAAGCTGCGCTCGCGCAGTCGAGTCCCCGACCCGGTCGCTGATCCGCCGGTCGCCCGGCCGCGGCCACCAGCCGCTGCGGCAGCGGCGTTGCGATCGTTAGCGCAGCGGCTCCAGGCATCGCCCCTAAAGTCTGGGGTTCTAAAGCTCGCTCAGGCCACCAGCCAGTCAAGGGCCCAGGGGGCGGGGTCGGATCGGGACGGCGACTCGAAACAAACCTCAGTCCAGGCCTGAGGTTGCGCCAACAACGCCCTCAACAATTGGTTGTTCATCGCATGGCCCGACTTGTGGGCGACATACGACGCCAGCAGCGGCCGACCAAGCAGATATAAGTCCCCGATCGCATCAAGGACCTTGTGCTTCACGAACTCGTCGGCATACCGCAACCCGTCGCTATTGAGCACGCGCCATTCGTCCATCACGATGGCATTGCCCAGACTGCCCCCCTGCGCCAGGCCGTTCGCCCGCAGTGCCTCGACGTCCTGAACAAATCCGAAGGTGCGGGCCCGGGCAATTTCCTTGAGATACGAGTCGTGCGCGAAATCAAAGGTCACCCGCTGCCCCGTGGCATCAATCGCGGGGTGATTGAAGGCGATCGAAAAATCCAGTCGAAACCCGAAGTAAGGATCGAGCCGGGCCCACTTGTCACCCTCACGGATTTCGATCGTCTCAAGGACCCGAACAAAGCGCTTCGGGGCTGCCTGCTCCACCAATCCAGCCTGCTGGAGCAGGTAGGCAAAGGTCCCAGCCGAGCCGTCCAGAATCGGAATTTCTGGCGCGTCGACATCGACCAGTAAATTGTCCACGCCGAGACCGGCGAGAGCGCTCATCAGGTGCTCGACTGTGGCCACCCGAATATGGTCGAACGCGGGATCTGCCGCGCTGAGCGTCGACGCCATGCGCGTGTCGTTGACCCGCTCGGCAAGCGCTTCGATGACAACAGGTGGGCTGACATCAGTTCGCCGAAACCGGATGCCATGGTTGGGCGGTGCCGGCTGCAACACCAGGCTGACCCGTTCACCCGAGTGCAACCCAACCCCGGCCGCCCGCACGGACGACCGGATCGTGCGCTGGCGCAGACGCCCTGCGGGGGTCACGGAGCGCGAGTCGGGCCCGGTTTTAAGAATTGACCGGATGCTCAATCCAGATGGGTCAACATGGTTCGGGCGTCGGTTTTATCAAACGTGCCCGCAGGATCGATATCGAGCGTGCGCACCACACCGTCTTCGATCAACATCGAAAAGCGCTGGCACCGCATGCCCAGCCCGCGCTTGCTCAGATCTTGCTCGAGACCGAGCTTGCGGGTGTAGTCCGCGCTGCCATCGGCGATCATGCGCACTTTCCCGGCAGCCTTCTGGTCGCGACCCCAGGCCCCCATGACAAAGGGGTCATTGACGGACAGACACCAGATCTCATCCACACCACGTGCTGCCAGGGCGTCATGCGTGGCAATAAAGTCGGGGACATGCTTCGCAGAGCACGTCGGCGTGAAGGCGCCAGGAACGCCAAAAATGACGATCTTCTTGCCCTTGACCTGCGCCAAAACGTCGACTTGGTTCGGGCCGAGTGCGCATCCCTCGGTTTCAACATCGATAAACTCATCCAGCATGCCAGCTGGCAGGTGGTCACCAATCTTAATCACAGGCGAATCTCCAAGAAAAAAGGGGGGCTCCGAGCACCCAGTTTAGCGTGCCAGGCCCCCCAGTCGTCGTGAATCCTTAGTCTGCCTGACGACGCAGGAAGGCTGGGATGTCAAAGCGCTCGACGCCCTTGTCTTCAAGGGCTTGTACCCGCGCAGCGGCGTCGGCGCGCGGATCACGCCAGACGGTCGGTGTGTCGAGCGAATCGTAGCTGCGCCCGCCGCCATAGCCTTGAGCACCGCGCCCCACTAGCGGCGACGCGTCGTAAGTCCCGGTGCGTTGCGCGGGTGGCTGCTGACGGACCAACTCGGGGCCGCTACGGCGCTTGCCGATGCCGGTCGCCACCACGGTGACCCGCAGGCGATCGCCCAAGCCTTCTTCAAACACCGTGCCGTGAATGATCGTGGCGTCTTCGGCGCAGAAGTGCTTGATCGTGTTGAGGACTTCATTGGTCTCACGAAGCTTGAGCGAGCGGCTGGCCGTGATGTTGACAATCACACCACGCGCGCCTTGCAAATCAACCCCTTCAAGCAGCGGGCTGGCCACCGCCTGTTCAGCCGCAAGGCGGGCCCGGTCGATTCCGGAGGCTTCGCCAATGCCCATCATCGCCTTGCCCTGTTCACCCATGATGGTGCGCACGTCGGCAAAGTCGACGTTGACCAGACCAGGGACGTTGATGATTTCGGCAATCCCCGCAACCGCGTTGTGCAGCACGTCGTCAGCCTTGTGAAACGCATCGTCGAGCGACGCGTCATCATCCATCACCTCAAAGAGCTTCTCGTTAAGCACCACAATCAGGCTGTCGACGTGGGCGGCCAGGGCCTCGATCCCTTCTTCAGCGACACGCATTTTTTTCGCACCCTCAAAGCCGAACGGCTTGGTGACGACTCCTACTGTGAGCGCACCGAGTTCTTTCGCCACTTCCGCGAGGATTGGGCTGGCACCAGTCCCCGTACCCTTGCCCATGCCGGCCGTGATGAATACCATGTTGGCGCCGGCCAACGCAGCTTTGAGTTCTTCGCGGCAAGCTTCTGCGGCTTGGCGCCCGGCGATAGCGTTGGCCCCGGCACCGAGACCTTCACCAAGCTGGATCGAGGTCGGTGCGAGCGAACGGGCGAGCGCCTGTTTGTCGGTGTTAACGGTGATGAATTCAACACCCTGGACACCACTGCTGACCATGTGGTTGACGGCGTTGCCGCCGGCACCGCCGACGCCGACGACCTTGATGATGGCGCCTTCGATCTCGGTTTCGACAATTTCAAAATTCATCGGGGCATTCATGCTACGAACTCCTTGGGGCTGATGGGGGTAAAAAATAAGGACTGACGGGTGAAATGGGTTGGGGTGATGCGATGCGATGGGCTGGGGCAATGGGCTGGTGCGATGCGTTGAACGGCTTAAAAGTTGCCGAGGAACCAGTCCTTCATTCGGCGCATGGTGTCTTTGAGTGAACCGGATTGCTCGGCCACTTTCATGCCGCGCTGACGCTGCAGACGGGCTTCTTCAAGCAGGCCAAGCGCGGTGGCATGACGGGGGTTGCGCACAACATCCGACAGGTGGCCCTGGTAGGAGGGGAGACCCAGCCGGACGGGTTTCAGGAAGACGTCCTCACCGAGCTCGACCATGCCGGGCAACATGGCCGTGCCACCCGTGATGACGATTCCACTCGAGAGCAGTTCTTCATAACCACTCTCCCGAATGACTTGCTGCACGAACGCGTACAGCTCTTCAACGCGCGGCTCGATGACCGCCGCCAGTGCCTGACGGCTCAGTTTGCGTGGGCCCCGATCGCCAATACCAGGGACTTCGATCTGCTCGGCCGGATCGGCCAACACCTGCTTGGCGATCCCGTAACGCAATTTAATTTCCTCGGCATCGGGCGTCGGTGTGCGCATCGCCATCGCGATGTCATTGGTGACCTGATCACCCGCGATCGGTATCACCGCGGTGTGCCGAATCGCGCCACCGGTGAAGATCGCGATATCCGTTGTCCCGCCACCGATATCGACTAGGGCGACGCCCAATTCTTTCTCGTCGGCGGTGAGCACCGACATGCTGGAGGCGAGCGGCTGCAGGATCAGATCCTGGACCTCAAGCCCGCAGCGGCGCACACACTTGATGATGTTTTGAGCGGCACTCACGGCACCGGTCACGATGTGCACGCGCACTTCGAGGCGCACTCCGCTCATCCCAATGGGTTCGCGGATATCTTCCTGCCCGTCGATGATGAATTCCTGCGGGAGGACATGCAGGATCTGCTGATCGGTCGGGATACTGACCGCCTTGGCGGTTTCGATCACCCGGGCGACGTCGGCGTCGGTGACTTCCTTGTCCTTGATGGCGACCATGCCGCTGGAGTTGAACGACCGGATGTGATTGCCGGCAATCCCAGTGAAGACCGACCGAATCTTGCAATCGGCCATCAATTCGGCCTCTTCCAGCGCGCGCTGAATCGACGCCACGGTCGCTTCAATGTTGACGACGACCCCTTTTTTGAGGCCCCGAGATTCGTGCTGGCCGCTGCCAATGATGTGGTACGTCCCGTCGGCTTGCATCTCGGCGACGATGGCCACCACCTTGGATGTTCCGATATCGAGGCCGACGATCAGATCCTTGCTGTCCTTGGTCATCGCTGCCTTTGCGCTACTGCCGCTGATAAGTTTTTGGTCGAACTGGTCTTGCTGGACGTGCTCGCGAGCGTGGTCCGCAACGCAAACCCGTTGGGATATCGAAGATCGATCGTGTCGGTCGCCCCGAGTCGTTGGGCCACCTGCGGCCAGACCTTGACCATCTGAGCCACCCGCTCGCCAATCGGCTTGCCCTGATCACGGCCTAAAAGCAGCGTGGTCCCATTGCTTAAACGCACGGTCCAAGCCCAGCGGGGCGACAGCACCAGGGCGACGGGGCGCAGCTCGAGTGGCGCAAGCCATTCATTGAGTTCGCGCCAGCGCCGAATCACCTCTGCGGTACTACCGGGTGGCCCCGACAATTCCGGCAGCGCGCCTTCGTCATCGGCCTCGGCCGCATTGGCCGCGAACAACTCGCCCAGCGTATTGACCAAACGCCCGTCGCCCCAGGTCGCGAACGGTCGGTGTTCTTCGAGTTGAACCAGCAATCGGTTGGGCCAGACCCGCCGGACACTGGCATGACGAACCCAGGGAATCGATTCGAACCGGTTTCGCGCAGCCTCCAGATCGGAGGTAAAAAAAGTACCGCTCAGGGGCTGCACGCCCAAGGTCCGGATCGAGGACTCACTGCTGTGGCGTAGGCTGTGGCCGGGCGCCGCCTCGACCGCGACCGCGCGCAAGGAGAACCACGAACGATGCGCAAACCAATGCGCGGCCGCAGCGACCAAGGCAAGGACCGAAAGGGCAAGCAAGGTGTCCGCCACCCGGTTGAGTAATCGGGGCGCGTGCCAGGGATTCATGGCTGGGCGCTCCGGTTCTGACGCAGCGTCAAGGCAGCGCCCGCGGCGAGGCGCAGCACCAGTTCGTCATAGTCCATTCCAGCCGCGCGGGCAGCCATCGGAACCAGGGAATGATCCGTCATCCCCGGACAGGTATTCATCTCGAGCAACATCGGCCGCATGCGCTCGGGCTGATCGGGCGCATTGGGATCGGGCTGGAGCATCACGTCGCAACGCCCCCACCCGCGGCAGCGCAGGAGGCGGAATGCCTGCTCGGTAAGTGCACGCACCTGGGCATCAACCGCAAGGGGCAGGGGCGCCGGACAAAGATAACGAGTCTCGTCGCCAAAATATTTGTGCTGATAATCGTAATTACCGTCGGGTGCGCAAATTTCGATGACCGGGAGGGCATGGACCGGCGCATCGGCCCGTACGGGTCCGGGGACCGCGGTACCGCCCACGAGCGCAACCGTCAGTTCACGCCCGGCGATGAACTGCTCGGCCAATACCGTGTCGTCACAGGCGGCGGCCCGCTCGAAAGCCGCCACGATTTGATCTTCGCCGAGCACTTTAGTCAGCCCCAGGGTGGAGCCCTCGTGCGCCGGTTTGATGATCAGGGGTAAGCCGAGGTGCGCAATCAGCTGAGCCCGACCGTCCGCGCTATTGACCTGCCCGAGCTCAAGCACCTGCCAGTTGGGCGTGGGCAGCCCGGCGGCACGCCAAAGTTCTTTGGTCACTACTTTGTCCATCGCGATGGCCGACGCCATCGGACCGGAACCCGTGTAAGGCATGCGCAATAGTTCCAGCGCACCCTGGACGGTGCCGTCCTCGCCCCAGCGGCCATGCAGCGCAATGACGGCTCGGTCAAAGCCTGCGCGCAGGAGTTCGTCAAGGGACCGGTCACGCGGGTCGAACGCGTGCGCATTAACTCCCCGTCGGCGCAAGGCCTCAAGCATGCCGGTGCCGCTACGAATGGAAATCTCGCGCTCGGCAGAATCGCCGCCAAACAGGACGGCCACTTTGCCGAGACCGTGCGGATCGATGGCCTGCTCGATGCCGGGCGCGATAACGGACCCGATGGCCTGCGCACTCATCGCAGCCCCCCACTCGTTTGGGGTTCAGCGCTGCCAAGGCGTTCGCGCAGGGCGGCAGCCACACCGCCCACCGAGCCCGCGCCCATCGTGATGACGATATCGCCATCGCGGGCCAAGGCTTCAATCGCGGCGGGCATGCTCGCAATGTCTTCGATAAACACCGGCTCAACTCGACCGGTAACGCGCACGGCACGCGCCAGCGCGCGCCCGTCCGCAGCCACGAGCGACGGCTCACCCGCTGCATAGACCTCGGCAAGCAGGAGTGCGTCGGTCCCGGAAAGGACACGCACAAAATCCTCAAACAAGTCTCGTGTCCGGGTAAACCGATGCGGCTGAAACGCGAGGACAATTCGCCGTCCCGGATAGGCGCCGCGCGCGGCCGCCAGGGTTGCCGCCATCTCGACGGGGTGATGACCGTAGTCATCAATGACCGAGAACTGCCCCCCGTCGCGCGCCGGAAAAGAACCCCAGCGCTGGAACCGTCGCCCGACCCCCCGAAACGCCTCAAGGGCTTCGCGGATGGCATCGTCATCCACGCCGAGTTCATCGGCCACCGCGACCGCGGCTAGGGCATTCAATACGTTATGCCGCCCGGGCAAGTTGAGCGTGAGCGGCAGCGGTGGCGCATCCTCGCGTAGACAGGTGAAACGCATCGTCTCGCCAATCGCCGCTACATCGACCGCCCGAACCTGCGCGTCCTCGCCAAAGCCATAACTCAACATCGGCTTCGAGATAAAAGGCAGAATCGATCGCACCCCGGGGTCATCGGTGCACAGAACGGCGGCCCCATAAAACGGCAGGCGCTGCGTGAATTCAACGAAGGCCTGGCGCAGCCGGGCCAGATCGTGACCGTAGGTCTCCATGTGGTCGGCATCAATGTTGGTGACCACCGCCAAAATCGGCGAAAGGTTTAAGAACGACGCGTCCGACTCATCGGCCTCGACCACGATGAAATCACCTTGACCCAGCTTTGCATTGGCGCCCGCAGACAGCAGCCGCCCACCAATCACGAAGGTCGGATCCAGATGCCCAGCCGCCAGTACGCTCGCGACCAGGGAGGTCGTGGTGGTCTTGCCGTGGGTACCCGCGATCGCGATGCCGCGCTTGAGTCGCATGAGCTCGGCCAGCATCAGCGCGCGGGGCACCACCGGGATTCTTCTTGCGCGCGCCGCCAGCACTTCGGGGTTATCTCCCGCAACCGCCGTCGAAATCACGACGCAATCGGCATCCATAATCTGCGCCGCGTCATGGCCAATCCGAATCGGGACACCCAGACCCTGCAAGCGCTGGGTCGCACTGCCAGCAATCGCATCGGAGCCGCTCACCTGATAGCCCAGATTGAGCAGAACTTCAGCAATTCCGCTCATCCCCGCGCCGCCAATCCCCACAAAGTGGATCCGTTTGACTTTGTGCTTCATGGGAGCCTGCGCGCCAGCGATTCAACAAAGTCAGCGACCCGCTCGGCCGCGTCTGGGAAGGCCAGCGCCCGCGCGCGCTCGGCCATGACCACGAGTTCGGTTCGACCGGCTGGCACCACCTGGGAATTCGTCTCTGCAGAAGCGGGCTCTGAAGAAGCGGGCTCTGCAGAAGCGGGCTGGGCCAAACGGACCAGTTGATCGGCCAGCCCCTCAGCGGTCCACTGCGCCTGCGGTTGAAGCCATGCGGCACCCGCATCCGTCAACCAGCGCGCATTACCGGTTTGGTGATCATCTACGGCATGCGGATACGGCACCAGCAGAGCAGCGACACCGGCCACCGCGAGCTCGGCCACCGTGGCAGCGCCGGCTCTGCAAATGACCAGGTCCGCCTCCGAGTAAGCCTGGGTCATGTCGTCGAT
>CAIPGD010000414.1 GCA_903864485.1 uncultured bacterium
CCATTTGGCCGAATCGCCGTTGAACTAAAGAGCGTTAACAGCCGCTTTCTGGATCTGTCATTCCGCACGCCAGATCAACTTCGCGCGGTTGAAGGGCCGGCGCGAGAAGCGATCAGCTCAACCGTGCGCAGGGGCAAATTAGAGTGCCGGATCTCGTTCGCGCCGACGGCCGCGCAGGACGATGCGCTCCATATTGATCAAGCGGCCCTCGCCCGTTTAGCCGTCGCGATTGATGCAGTGCGCGCCCAGGTGCCGCATACCGCCCCCCCGACCGCCAGCGAGCTGCTGCGCTGGCCCGGGGTTTTGCGGCAACGCGATGAGGCTGTCGACGAGGCAGTTTCTGATGCCCCGGACGGGGACGACGGGTCAGCCGCTCATCCTCAAACTCATCCTCAAAGTCTAAATGGCGCCGTTTTGAAACTTCTCGGTCAGGCACTCGCCGACTACGACGCAAGCCGCGTCCGCGAAGGCGCTCAACTCAGCCGCGTGATGTTAGAGCAGCTCAAGGGAATGGAATCAGCAATCAGCACGCTGCGCCAGCGCGTCCCAGAGCTCATCGCGGCGCAAAAACAGCGCATGGAAGATCGCTTGCGCGAAGCCCTGACCACCGCAGCGCCAGCGGTACCGCTTGAAGAAACCTTTGACCGGGTCCGGCAGGAAGTCGCTGCACTGGGCCTGCGCGCGGACGTGGCCGAAGAACTCGATCGACTTGGCGCCCACGTCGTGGAGTGCCATCGGGTGATCAGCGCCGGGGGGGCTGCTGGCAAGCGCCTTGACTTTTTGGCTCAAGAAATGAATCGCGAGGCCAATACGATTGGGTCAAAGTCTTTGGCACTCGAACAGACTCGAGCCGCAATGGATCTCAAGTTACTGATCGAGCAACTGCGCGAACAGGTACAAAATTTGGAATAGGTTCGTCGTGGCGCGACGAGCCAGCCAGTCGTCAACCCGCCAAAAAAGAACCGTCCAGCCCTTGACAAAGAAAGAGCCCAAGATAAAAATTACCGCAAGGTAATATTTTGAACGGAAACACCCCTAATGCCCAATAAGTTACCGATCGGGAACTTATTTAACATCGAAACCACCGTTCGATCATCGGCCGAGGTTGGGGCCCTGGTTCGTGCGTATCGTAAGCGATCGACGCTGAGCCAACTCGACCTCGCGGGCCTCGGAAATACCGGCAATCGCTTTATTGTTGACCTTGAGAGCGGCAAGCCCACCATTCAACTACAAAAAGTGCTCGACCTGCTAGACCTCTTGGGCTTGGAGGCGGTTATTCGGCCGAAGGCGTCAAGGTTGCCATGAGCGTATTTTGAACTCGCCGCGCCCCGACCGACTCGAGGTCTTTTGTGGCCGCGAAATGGTCGGTGCCGTTTACGACTGCGACCTCTTGACATTCGAGTACGAGCCAGCATGGCTTAAAGCTTCGCACCGAATACCGCTTGCAGCCATACCACTCCAGGCGGGGCGGCAATCTGGCCCGTTAATCAGCGCATTCTTCGAGAACCTCCTGCCAGAGGGCGAACTCCGCGACTATCTGGCCGCGCAACGCAAGGCATCCTCGCTTTTCTCGTTGCTATTAGAAGTCGCCGGAGACACCGCCGGAGCCTTCGTGCTGATTGCACCCGGCGAGCCCGCAGCGCCTGCAACTTATGAGGCAACCACCTGGGAAGCGATCGCAGCCAGGCTTTCCAAAAGGTCTGCCGCTGCAATCGATATCCATGGTCAAGGCGCGCGCATTTCGCTCGCAGGTGCGCAAGACAAGACGGGCATCGCCCTATTTGAAGACGGCATACCCCGTTTACCGATGGGCACGTCTCCCTCGTCTCACATCTTGAAACCGAATATCCGTCGACTTGCCATGGTTTGGCACTCATCCGCCAACGAGACCATTGTGATGCGAGCCGCCTCACTCGCGGGGTTGCCGACAGCGGAGGTCTTCTACGAATCGCAAACCGAATCCTGCCTGGTACGCCGCTTTGACCGCCAGCCGAGGCCAGATGGCACCCTGGAGCGCTTGGTGCAATATGATCTTTGCCAATTGGCCGGCGTTCAGTCCGATCGAAAGTACGAAAAGGAAGGCGGGCCAAGCCTCGCCGCCTGCTCCGAACTCATTCGCCGCCATAGCGTTCAACCAGCGGTCGACTTGCTCCACTTGGTTCGTTGGGTATTTTTTAACCTTTACGTGGGCAATCACGACAGTCACGCAAAGAACCTTTCCGTGTATCACTTGCCTGGACAGGGTATGCGGATGACACCGTTTTATGACTTGATGAGCACGCGTCTATATGCCGGGCTGTCACCTGAATTCGCCTTCAGCATCGGCGGCGAAACGAGGCCAGGTCAAATGACCTCTGGCCACCTAAAACAGTTGGCGACTGAATTGGGGATGCACCCGCGGTTCATCACCCAGCAGGCTCAATTGATGGCTGCTCGAACTCCTCGCGCAATCGGCCAAGCCGTTAGTGAAATCGCGGCATCGCTTGCCCCTTCGGCAGCCACCCTCGCTGACCGGTTGCAGCGATTTGTTAACTCATCCACCAAGAAACAACTGGTCCGATTCCTATCCGCGCCGACCCTATGAACACCCAACTCAACTGGCACTTGCAGGCCTTTGACGACCTGACCCCCGTCGCGCTCTACAACATCTTGCGGCTACGCGCCGAGGTGTTTGTGGTCGAGCAACGCAGTATTTTTCAGGATATGGACCAGGTCGATCTGCAGGCCATCCATATTTGCGGTCATGACCTCACCGGCGAGTTGCAGGCGTATGCCCGATGCATCCCCGCCGGCATCAAATACCCCGCAGCCAGCATTGGCAGGGTCGTGACCTCGCCTCGGGTCCGCGGAACCGGCTTGGGCCATTTGCTGGTCCAGCAGTCGATTGCTTGCGTTCATCACCAACTGGGTAAAGGCCCCATCCGGATCAGCGCACAAGCCCACCTGCAAGCTTTTTACAATCAGCACGGTTTTGTAGCCGACGGAGAGCCGTACCTTGAGGATGACATTCCGCATCAGGCGATGGAACGCCCGTAAAGTGATCAGGCCGACGATCTTGGCGGGGCCTCCATCCTGATCGGGGCTACTATCTTGGCTGATTCACTCCTGAATGCGTCATGGCCGGAAGCCTGCTGATCGTTGCAGCCCCCTCGGGCGCTGGCAAAACCAGCCTCGTACGACACCTTCTGCAGGCGCGCCCCAAGGTGCGGCTATCGGTGTCCTTCACGACACGCCCACCACGCCCAGGCGAACGCGACGGCGTCGATTACTTTTTCGTTGACCACGCGCGCTTCGAAGAGCTCCGCGAGGCTGGCCAACTCCTCGAGTGGGCGGTTGTGCACGGCAATCTCTACGGCACTTCGCGAGAATGGATTGAAGCCCAGATGAAGGCGGGCGACGACATCGTTCTCGAAATCGACTGGCAGGGTGCCGCACAGGTCATGGCCGATTTTTGCAGTGCGATCGGCATCTACATCCTGCCTCCATCGATGGCTGCCCTTCGTGAGCGCCTGATTGGGCGGGGACAAGATGCCGTTGAAGTCATTGAACGAAGGCTTGCAGCGGCCCGCACGGAACTAGAACAAGCCTATCGATTCCAATATGTTATTATCAATCAAGACTTTAACGTTGCGGCAGCCGAACTGATCGCGATTGCCGATGTCGCGAGACTTCGATTTGACCGGCAACTCGCGGCTGAACCGGCCCTTTTTGGTGACCTGGGTATCGTCGGCGCAGCGTTCGATCCAGCCTAGCTCACACGTTTCATCAGAACCAGGACAATTCATCATGGCTCGTATCACCGTCGAAGACTGCCTCAAGCGCATTCCAAACCGTTTTGAGCTCACGCTCAGCGCGACTTACCGCGCTCGCATGCTGGCACAAGGGCACACCGCACGTGTTGAGTCCAAAGACAAGCCCACCGTGACCGCGCTGCGTGAAATCGCGGCGGGCAAGGTTGGCGTTGAAATGCTGCGTCGCGTGCCCACCTGATCGCTGCAATCCGGCCAAGTACGTCGCCAAACGCCGGCGCCTGACGTATTCTCAAACAACGAGATCGGTTTCGAGACCAACACCCACCTCACCACCGACCTCACCACCGCCCCCTCACCGACCTCTTCTAAATAACGACCTGCGACCTGGCGCCTCCGATGGACATCCCGGCGAACCATCAGGAACTCACCCCACTGGGGCGTCTGCGGGCACGTTTGCGGGAAATCACCCGCCTGACGAAGCCTGTTACCGAAGCGGTCAACGCGTCTACCGCGCTCGACTTCGTCAGAAAAAAGACCTCGAATCCAGGCCCTCCCAAGCCCGCGCTTGCAGCCCCTGCCGACCCGAGCGGCGTCGCGACGCTCGCGCCACTGACCGCCCTCGCTCAGCAGTACCTCGGTGAAACGGACCTTCGTCGCATCCGCGATGCGTATCGACTCTCGGACTCCGCCCACCTCGGCCAGTTCCGCAATAGCGGTGAGCCCTATATTTCGCACCCGATTGCGGTGGCCCAAATCTGCGCCGGCTGGAAGCTCGACGCCGACGCACTGATGGCCGCCCTCCTGCACGATGTCATGGAGGATAGTGATGTCGGCAAGCAGCAGTTATTCGAACAATTCGGCCCACAGGTCGCCGACCTCGTCGACGGCCTGAGCAAGCTCGACCGACTTGAATTCGCCAGCCGCGAACACGCGCAGGCCGAGAGCTTCCGGAAGATGTTATTGGCCATGGCGCGCGACGTCCGCGTCATTCTGATTAAGCTCGCAGACCGCCTGCACAATATGCGAACGCTGGGCGCGGTGAGTGCCGAACGGCGTCTGCGGATTGCCAGCGA
>CAIPGD010000415.1 GCA_903864485.1 uncultured bacterium
CAACTCGCCGCCAATCCGACGCAAGCTGGTACGGGAACGGCCAACCGCACCGCGACTGATTTCCGGGTTCGCAAAGCGGTCCTGCAAAACCAGATCGGCAGCTCCATCACCCATACGTTGGACGCCGACTGGTCGCTCACCGCGCGAGCTTATTACGGGACTCGCGACAATTTGCAGTTTCAGGCGGGGTCGGGCGCCGTCAATACAGCCAATTACAACGGATCATGGGTCGGTCTGGATCGGACCTATTTGGGTGCCGCCCTCCAACTCAACGGCAAGTCGAAGCTGGGCAATATGCCAGTGCTCCTGGCCACTGGATACGATTTTGATCGCTCCCGCGAAGTGCGTCAGGGTGGAGCGGCCAATCTGGGCGAGCGCACCACGCTCACTCGGAACGAATTGAACAAGGCCCAGAACAACGACGTGTTTGCTCAGGCCACTTGGCTGGCCTCCGAACAGGTTTCGGTCGTCACCGGCGTTCGTTCAAGTTCGATTCAATTTTCTAGCGATGACAACTATCTTGCCGACAACCGCAACGGTTCGGGTGAACGGCGCTTTCATGCAACCAGCCCGGTGGTGGGCCTTACCTTCCACGCTGCGCGCGACCTCAACCTGTATGCCAACTATGGCAAAGGGTTCGAAACGCCGACCCTCTCCGAAGTCGCCTACCGCGTGCTGGGCACTGCGCCGATTGCCGAGTTCAATCCGACCCTCAACGCATCGGTCAGCCACCACCGCGAACTCGGCGCGAAATGGACTCCGCTGCCAGCCGTCCGCGCCGATCTCAACCTGTATCAGATCGATTCCCGGGATGAGATCGTTGTATCGACCAGTAGTGGCGGTCAGTCGGCGTTTCAGAACGCGCCGGGCACCTCGCGCCGGGGTGCGGAACTGAACCTTGGAGCCCAATTAAATCCGCACCTGCGCGCCTCGGTCGCAGCCAACTGGATTGAGGCTGAATTCAGCCAGGCATTCAGCTATTCGGTCAATAACGTCGCCAATAAGGTGGGTAACGGGTTCAAAATCCCGGGGATCCCACAACACTTCATTTTTTCGGAGCTCCTGTGGACCAGTGTCGCAGCCGATGCGGCGAGGCCCACAACCGGATCGGCGCGAAACGCTACCGGTCCCGCGCAAAGTGGCGCCGGGGCGCGAGTGGCTCTTGAACTGATTCGGGCGGGCCAATTGGTGGCCAACGATACCAACACCGAATCAGCGCCGGGCTACACGACCTGGAACCTCATGGCGAGCCATGGATGGGCGCTAGGGCGCGCCAATCTGACCGCCTACGCCCGGGTCGATAACTTGTTGGATGAACACTATGTGGGATCGGTGATCGTCAATCAGTCGGCTGCCAAGTATTACGAACCATCACCCGGTCGGACCTGGACACTGGGTCTGCGCTATCGACTGCCGCTGCGCTGATGCGGTTAAACTACCGCGGCTTTCCCTAACTACACGCCTGGAGCTTTCCCGTGACTACTCGACGCGAATTTTTCAAGATTGTCCCGATCGTTTCATTGGCTGCTAGCGCCTCAACCGGTTTCGCCCAAGCCAAAGTCGATCCCAAAGATGCACAGGCCGCGTCACTGGCCTATGTGGAGGATGCGACCACCAGCAAGCACGCAAAATACGTCAAGGGTAGTGCCTGCGCCAACTGCCAGCTCTATCAGGGTGCAGCCGCTCCCTGGGGTGGCTGCCCAATCTTCGCCGGCAAACAGGTCTCCGCGAAGGCCTGGTGCTCGGCCTGGGTCAAGAAGGCCTGATTGAAGTCTTAGAGTTCTGGTTTAGTTCCCGTTCAGGGCGCCGCATTATCAGTGCGGCGACCGGTGCGGGCGTCAAAGGTATGCAACTTTGACGGGCTGATATGTAACGAGACCTGCTGTCCGGCACGTGGTGCCGGGCGGGAAGCTTCTTGGCGCACGATGACCGATTCGGTGCCCACGCGGCCGTGGATTAGTCGCTCGGCACCGAGCATCTCGATCACCTCGACCGCGAAGGGCCAAAGGGCTCCTGATGGTCGGGCGTCGACGATCACGGCATCCTCGGGGCGCACGCCCAGAACAACGTTCTCCTGAACGCCGGCCCCCAGCGCGACCCTCAGTGAAGCCCCTGTCGCAGCCACCGTCGCAGCCCCCAGCGCTGCCCAGTCACGTAACAGGTTCATCGGTGGCGAACCAATAAAACTCGCGACGAACAAACTGGCTGGGCGCTCGTACACCGACTCGGGTGTACCGATCTGTTCGATGGCACCCGCATTCATCACGATCATCCGTTCGGCCAACGTCATGGCCTCGACCTGATCATGCGTCACAAATAGCGTGGTAGTCCGGAGTTCAGCATGCAGGAGGCGAATTTCAAGCCGGGTCTGCGCTCGTAGTCGAGCATCCAGATTCGACAAAGGCTCGTCAAACAGAAAGACTTTAGGTTGACGAACGATTGCCCGGCCCATCGCGACCCTCTGGCGCTGTCCACCGGATAACTCACGGGGCTTGCGAGCGAGCAACTCCGAGATTTCGAGAATTTGGGCCGCATGACCGACGCGGCGCTCAATCTCATCGGACGCCAGACCGGCGATCCGTAATCCGTAAGACATGTTCTGAAATACCGTCATATGCGGGTAGAGCGCATAGTTCTGAAAAACCATTGCAATGTCGCGCTCGGCGGGTTCGAGCCCGTTGATGACGCGGCCATCGATTCGGATCTCGCCACCGGTGATGTCCTCTAGACCTGCGACCATCCTTAACAAGGTGCTTTTGCCGCACCCAGACGGCCCCACGATCACGACAAATTCGCCATCGGCGATCTGTGCATCCAGTCCCGCGATCACGGGCACGGCGCGCGCGCCCTGGCCGTATTGCTTGCTAACCCGCTCAAAGGACAAGGAACCCATACTATTTCTCAGAATCTACCAGGCCGCGAACAAACCATTTCTGCATCAAAAGCACCACTGCGGCTGGGGGCGCCATCGCCAGGATTGCGGTGGCCATCACAATGTTCCAGTCGGTCCCCGCGTCACCCCCAGACAGGAGTCGCTTGATCCCGAGAACGATCGGCAACATCGTCTCGTTGGTCGTCATGAGCAATGGCCAGAGATATTGGTTCCAGCCATAGATAAACTGGATCACGAAAAGCGCCGCAATACTGGTCGCCGACAGCGGCACCAGGTGATCTCGAAAAAACTGCATCGGTCCGGCGCCGTCGATTCGCGCGGCTTCAACCAGTTCGTCGGGTACCGTCAAAAAGAACTGGCGAAACAAAAATGTGGCCGTCGCTGAGGCCATTAGCGGTACGGTCAG
>CAIPGD010000416.1 GCA_903864485.1 uncultured bacterium
TCAGAGGCCAAAAAATTCTCGCCCTTAGCCTGTTGTCCAATCCCCAGTAACAGTGGGGACCCCTTTCTGGAACCTACAACGGTGTTGGGCTCCGTCGTACTGATGACCGCAATGGCGTAAGCGCCTTCGAGTTCACTCACTGCACCCGCGACGGCCGCCATCAGCGCGCCCGCATCAACGGATCTTGAGTCGATTATTGAACCGGTGCTTGCGCCGACTCTTGGGTTTGCGGTCGACGCCTTGAGCCGGGAATGAATCAAATGCGCAATGACTTCCGTGTCGGTCTCGCTGGCAAACAAATAGCCTTGCGATTTCAATTGAGCCCGCAAGTGCTCGTGGTTTTCAATGATGCCGTTATGGACGACCGACACTTCAAAACCAGCACCAGCCGAGGCATGCGGGTGGGCGTTGGCTTCGGTCACCCCGCCATGCGTTGCCCAGCGGGTGTGGGCAATCCCGGTCTGCGCACCTTCGCTGGCCTCGAGCGCTGCCCGGGCATCGAGTTCGGCAACACGCCCGACCGAGCGGACCCGACGCAGTCTGGCGACGCTTTGTGGATCAATGAGTGCCAGCCCGGCTGAGTCATAACCCCGGTATTCGAGCTTGCGCAAACCTTCGATGAGGATCGGTACGACGTTTCGATGCGCGACCGCGCCGACGATTCCACACATGGTGCTGGCTCCGGGAAAAAGAAAGGATCACGCTTTGGGTGTTTTGGGATTCTTCGCTGGCCTGACCCAATCGCTGAGCGTGCGCGCCTGCGCGCGGGTAATCACGAGAGCACCGGCTGGTACGTCTTTGGTCAAGGTCGTACCGGCTCCGAGGGTCGCTCCACGCCCGACGCGCACCGGTGCGACGAGTTCGGAATTGCTACCGATAAAGACATCATCCTCAATGACAGTGCGATGCTTATTGGCACCATCATAATTACAGGTGATCGTTCCAGCGCCGATATTGACCCGCTCACCCACCGTACTGTCGCCCACGTACGCCAGGTGGTTCGCTTTTGCGTCGGCACCGAAGCTGCTGTTTTTGACCTCGACAAAATTGCCAATGTGGGCCCGGGGACCCAGCTCAGCACCCGGGCGTAGACGGGCGTAGGGCCCAACGCGGGCATTGGCGCCCACGCTGGCCCCCTCGAGGTGACTGTAAGCGGCGATCTCAGCCCCGTCGCGGATCACGACATCGCGCAACACGCAGTAAGGCCCAATCCGGACGCGATCCCCGAGGGTCACTTGACCTTCGAAGACACACCCCACATCGATACAAACATCTCGACCCACGGTTAGCTCGCCGCGCACGTCGATGCGCGCCGGATCGAGCAAATGGGCGCCGCGTTCCATCAAGGCATCGGCCAGACCGCGCTGATAGACCCGCTCGAGCTCGGCCAATTGCGCGCGGCTGTTAACACCCAGGGTTTCCCAAGCATGGGTCGGTTGCACAGTGACCACTTCCAGTCCGTCGGCAACCGCCATCCCGACGATGTCGGTCAGGTAGTACTCAGACTGAGCATTGTCATCGGAAAGTACATCTAACCAGCGCCTGAGATCGGGCGTGGGCACGACCATCACACCCGTATTGACTTCGCGAATCGACTGCTCCGCCAATGAAGCATCGCGTTGCTCAACGATCCGCTGCACCGGCCCCCCTCGGTCCTCAACGGCTGGAGACACGCCACTTGACGACCCA
>CAIPGD010000417.1 GCA_903864485.1 uncultured bacterium
CAAGGCCATCCCCATGAACCGTCGCGCAACCGGCGCGCTCCTGCTTCTCGCATTGCTTTGGGGCGGATCATTCCCGTTTATTCGCGTGGCGGTACCAGAGTTTGGGCCACTGCCATTGATGGCGCTGCGAGCGCTCATCGGGGCTGCGGTGTTGGTCCCGATGCTGGCTTTTTCGGGCCGCCTCGGGAGCCTGCGCGACCGAACCGGTCATGCGTTTCTGGTGGGCGTGATCAATTCCGCGCTGCCATTTGTGCTCTTTGCCTGGGCCCAGCAGTTTGTCCCCGCCGGGCTCAACGCCATCCTGAATGCAACGACGCCATTCTGGACCGCCTTGGTGGCCTGGGCCTGGCTCGGCGACCAACTCGATCGACGCCGGGTGATTGGGCTTTTGATCGGTTTTGGTGGTGTCGTGATCCTCGCCTGGGAGCGCGCGAGTTTCGGCGCCGGGGGTAGCGGCTGGGCCATCCTCGCGGCCCTGACAGCGGCTCTGAGTTACGGCGTATCGGGCAGTTACATGAAACGATTTCTCAGCGGGACCAATCCCCTGGCGATCGCCACCACCAGCCAGTTAAGCGCCAGCGCTCTACTGACGCCATTTGCGCTTTTGAACCTTCCCGCCACGCTGCCCTCGGCCAAGGCCTGCTGGGCGGTACTGATGCTGGGCGTTTTTTGCACCGGCTTTGCCTATGCGATTTTCTTCTGGTTAATCGAAACGGTTGGCTCCGCACGGGCGACCACCGTGACCTTCCTGGTCCCGTTATTTGCAGTCACCTGGGGTGGCCTCTTGCTCGATGAGCAGGTCACTTGGGACATGGTAATCGGCGGTGGCGTGGTACTTGCGGGCACCGCGCTCACCCTGGGTTTCTCCCCAACTTTGCGCCTCCCATTGCGCCTCCCATTGCGCCGCCGTCCAAACCCATCAGCCGCTTCGGCCGCTTCTGCTGCTTCGGCTGCTTCTGCTGCTTCGGCAGAACCATGACGAACCCGCAGCGCGCACTCAACCCCTCGACCCTGGCGCGCAGCCTGACCCTAATTCGCTTCAGCACGATCGGCCCGGCCGTCTGGCTCGTCATTCTCGCGTTCACAGACCAATTGGGCGCCAATCCAATCGAGAAACTGATTCGAGAAACCGGTACCTGGGCCCTGATCTGGTTAAGCGCGAGTCTCAGCGTCACCCCGATACGCGCGATAGCCGCGCGTCTGAAACCGCCCGGGTTTCAGATCCTGGCCCAACTCGGGCCGCTGCGGCGCACCTTTGGCCTCACGGCCTTCTGCTATGCATTGCTGCACTTCAGCGCGTACGCCGCCTGGGATCAGGGGTTCGAACTCGGCCCCATCATCGCCGATGTCATCAAACGGCCCTTTATCGCGGTCGGCATGGCCTCCTTACTCGGTTTGAGCGTCCTTGCGGCCACATCCCCCAAGCGGGTGGTACGTTGGCTCGGCGGGCTTCGCTGGCGGCGCGTCCATCGCCTCATCTACCTGATTGGCCCGCTCGTGCTTTTGCATTTCACGTGGCACAAAGCCGGCAAGAATGATTTCGAGCGCCCGATCCTCTATGGCACCATCATCGGCATCGGCCTCCTGCTGCGCATTGGGTTCTCGATTGCCCAGCGTCGAGCGAAGCCCTGAGAGGTCAATGCCTGTTGGGCGTCGATTCGAGCGCAGATTCGAGCAAGGATTCCAGCGCGGATTCCAGCATTTGCGCCGCCTGCAACGTCAAGCCATCGGCACCCTGTGGGCCAATGACTTGAAGCCCCATCGGTGCACCAGACACCCCACGTAGCCCCGGCACACTGACGCAAGGGTTGCCAATCAACGTCCAGACCCGATTGAAATGAGACGGTCCGGTGCTCTCGAGCCCCAGGGGCGCCTCATCGGGCGCGCTCGGAGTCAGCAGCACGTCACACTGGGAATTGAACCAATCGGTCAGGGCGGGTCGGTAACGCTGGGTCAGCGCCTGCGCCGTCGCATAGTCCTCATCACTAATCGTTTCAGATTCCAGTAAATAATCACGCAAGATTAACGAGAGCCCCTGCGGGCTTCGCCGCATTTCCGTGCGCAGAGCGCGAACAGCTTCCCAGCCCTGAATCACCCCGTGGGCCTCGAAGAGTTCGGCCACCATGGCTGGGAGTTCGAGGGGCTTGATCGTCGCCCCCGCATTCGCCCAGGCCCGACTCGCGGTCTCGATCGCCAACGCGGCACTGGGCGAATAGTGGCCCCAAGGGTAGGACTGCGGGACGCCAACCACCCAATTGGATCGAGACGGCCCGTCGATAGTCGGACGCTCGTCCGGGCCCGGAAAGCCGATGCTCGGACTGAGCGCCTGTGCCAGCCAGGCCACGTCCCCAACCGTTCGGGCAAACAGACCGGCCGTGTCGAGCGACCACGAGAAGGGCTTGAAGCCGTTGATGGGAAGATGCCCAAACGTGGGCTTGAAGCCCACCACGCCGCAATAGGATGCCGGACGAATCGTCGATCCCCCCGTCTGCGAGCCCACTGCCCAAGGCAACAGGCCAGCCGCGACCGCAGCGGCCGACCCTGCAGACGAGCCACCGGGGGTGCGATCCCACGCAGCCGGATTACGGGTCGGCGCCGGATTTAAAAATGCGAACTCGGTCGTCGCTGTCTTGCCAACCACGACCCCGCCGGCCTGCTCAATCACGCCCACCAGCGCCGCATCGACCCGCGCGGGAACCAGTCGATGCAATGCCGAGCCATACGCGGTCGGCAGTTCGGTCGTATCGATAATGTCCTTCAAACCGATGGGTAGTCCAGCCAGGGCGGCAGGGCCCGAATGTGCGGTGGAATTTGTGGCGGAACCTGTTGCCCTGATGGCGTCGTGCTCGTCGACCAAACTCGTAAACGCGAGAATCTTCGGGTCGTGCGCCGCAATCGCGGCCAGCGTTTGACGCATCAGATCGAGAACCGTGACCTCACCCCGACGGATTGCGGCCAGCGCTTCGAGCGCCGTGGTTTGCAGCCAGATCGCACTCATGCCCGAGACCCACGAGACAGACCCGATAGAGAATTCGCGTAGCTCGCCAGTGCCTGTAAAGCGGCTCGAACGATCGAATCCGCGTCAACTTCGAAGTACTTACGCAACTGCTGACGGGTATCGCTGCGCCCAAATCCATCTGTGCCCAACGTGATCATCCGCGCGTCCAGATACTCTGCGATCAGTTGCGGCCAGGCGCGCACATAGTCGCTCGCCGCAATGATCGGCAGATCGCCCGCCAGCAGAGTGGCCACATGACTCGCGCGCGGCCGGTCGAGCGGTTCGCTCTGATCGAGTCGTTGCAATGCGCAAGCCTCTCGCGCCAATTCGCTATAACTGGTCGCACTAAAGACTTCACAGGTGACGCCATGCTGATCAGCGAGCTGGTGGGCAGCTAAAAGCACTTCGCGCAGGATCGCCCCCGAGCCAAGCAGTCGAATGGTTTGATGGCTTTGGATGGGGACTATTGAGGGCTTGGCCTGCCCAGTCGGCTCAATTACCTGCAACCGATACAAACCCTTTAATAAGTCGGCATGGGCGCTCTCAGGCAGGCTGGGCATCGCATAATTTTCATTCATCAGCGTCAGGTAATGGAATTCATCCTGCTGCTCGACCAGCATTCGCTTAATTCCATATTCGAGAATGACCGCGACTTCGCCCGCATGCGCTGGATCCCAGGCCCGGCAATTGGGGATCGTGCTGGCGACCACCAGACTCGAGCCATCCTGGTGCTGTAGTCCCTCACCGCCCAGTGTGGTGCGGCCAGCGGTCGCCCCAAACAAAAAGCCTCGCGAGCGCTGATCGGCCGCTGCCCAAATGAGATCCCCCACGCGCTGAAACCCGAACATCGAGTAGTAAATGTAGACCGGCAGCATTGGCAGGCCATGCACGCTGTAGCTCGTCGCCGCCGCAATCCAGGAACTCAGCGCACCCGCTTCGTTGATCCCTTCCTCGAGTAACTGCCCGTCGGGGATTTCCCGGTAATACAACATCGTGTCACGGTCTTCGGGTTCGTATTGCTGACCCTCCGGCGTGTAAATACCGACCTGACGAAACAGACTCGCCATCCCGAACGTACGCGCCTCGTCCGCCACAATCGGCACAATGCGCGGGCCCAAGGCTGGGTCTTTAAGCAAATTCCCGAGCATCCGAACCGCTGCCATGGTGGTGCTCATTTCGCGGCCATCGGCCTTCAATGCGAAGTCTCCCCACGCTGAGATCGGTGGCACTGGGACCACGGGCGCACTCGGATTGCGCAGTGGCAAGAACCCCCCGAGCGCCGTGCGACGGCCCTGCATGTATCGCAGTTCAGCACTATCCTCAGCGGGCTTATAAAAACGCAGGCTCGCGACATCCTCGTCGCTCAAGGGCAAGGCGAAACGGTCACGGAATGCCATCAGCGCGTTGACGTCGAGCTTCTTGGCCTGATGGGCCGTCATGCGGCTCTCACCAGCCCCGCCCATGCCATAGCCCTTCTTGGTTTTAGCCAGAATGACCGTTGGGCGCCCAGAATGCATACGCGACTCAGCGAACGCCGCATATAACTTACGAAAATCATGACCACCGCGTTTGAGCCCATCGATCTCAGCTTCACTCATGTGGGCCACGAGCTTCTGGACTTCGGGGTCCTGCCGAAAGAAATGCTCAATGTTGTAAGCACCATCGTTGGCGCCGAGGGTCTGGTACTGCCCGTCGACCGTGCGGCTCAGCGCGCGCAGCAACACGTGGTCGGTATCGCGGGCAAAGAGTGCATCCCATTCACTGCCCCATAAGACCTTGATGACTTTCCAGCCCGCGCCGTTAAAGAGGGATTCCAGTTCCTGGATGATTTGTCCGTTGCCGCGTACCGGGCCATCAAGTCGTTGCAGATTGCAGTTGATGATGAAGGTCAGGTTATCGAGCTTTTCCCGCGCAGCGAGCGTGAGGCCTGCGATGGACTCCGGCTCGTCCATTTCACCGTCACCAAAAACGCCCCAGACGTGACGGTCCGATGCGGTCTTCTCCAAAAGGCCGCGGGCCTGCAGGTAGCGGATAAAGCGCGCCTGATAGACCGCATTCAACGGTCCAAGACCCATCGATCCGGTCGGGAACTGCCAGAAAGTCGGCATCAGCCACGGATGCGGATACGAACAAAGACCGTCGCCGCCGACCTCCTGCCGATAGTTCGCCAGTTGCTGCTCGGTTAGGCGCCCTTCAAGGAACGCCCGCGAATAAACACCGGGCGCCGAGTGCGGTTGAAAGTAGACAAGGTCGCTGCGCTGGCCATCCGGACTGCCCCGAAAAAAGTGATTAAAACCGACTTCAAAAATCTCTGCTGCTGACGCGTAGCTGGCGATATGACCGCCCAATTCGCCATAAGCCTCATTCGCCCGTGCCACCATTGCGAGGGCATTCCAGCGCATGATCGCCGTCAGGCGCTCCTCGATGCGCAAGTCGCCCGGATAGGCACCCTGGCGATCGAGACCGATCGTGTTCCGATAGGCTGAAAACGGCTGCAGATGCGGGTCGATGCCTAAGGTCTGCGCGAGCTCTTCAAGTTGCTCAATCAGATACAGCCCGCGTTGCGGCCCAGCGGTCGCGACCACGGCCCGAAGCGCTCCAAGCCATTCCTGAGTTTCCTGCGGATCGCTATCGATGCTCATGGCGGCTTTGTACTCAAGTTGCGGATGATTTGGCTCGAATTGTATCGAGCATATGATCACCCCAAGAGGCTGGGCCGCTGCGAGACGCCGTATCTTGCGATCGTCCCCTGTGATGCACCACGGTTTCTACTCGATCTGGTCGAACGCTGGATCAAGCAACAGGCCCATGCCACTGTCGTGTTCGAAGACGCCAGCCCCTTCAACTCCTAATCAGCGCCCCGGAATCCAGTTCGTCCCAGCCAGAGGCACCTGGGCCATCGCGGCAGCTTCAACGGTCAGAGCGACGAGGTCCTCGCGCTCCATGTGATGGACATCTTGCTTGCCGCAAGCCCTTGCCAGCGTGGTGAGCTCCATCGTCAGTGTCTTGAGGTAATTGCGCAGATGCTTGGCGCCCCAGGCGGGTTGCAGGCGTTGCTCGAGCACCGCGTCCTGCGTCGTAATACCCACAGGGCAGCGACCCGTATGACAATGGTGGCAGGTACCAGGTGCAGCGCCCAGCGCAGCATAGTCAGCCCGAGCGTCGACCGGTCGACCGTCGTCAAACCAGACATCCCGGTTGCAACCCAGGGCCATCAGGGTGCCCTGCCCAATCGAGACTGCATCGGCCCCCATCGCGAGGGCTTTCGCGACATCCGCGCCGGTTCGGATACCGCCAGAGACGATCAGTTGCACCTTGCCGATCATGTCGAGGTCCTCCAGCGCAGCCACTGCCTGACGGACTGCAGCGAGGGTTGGGATCCCCACATGCTCGATAAAACAGGTTTGGGTGGCGGCCGTGCCGCCCTGCATGCCGTCGACCACGACGACATCGGCCCCCGCATGGACTGCGAGTTTGACGTCGTTGAACACGCGAGTCGCGCCGACCTTAACGTAGATTGGCTTCTCCCAATCGGTCATCTCGCGATATTCGCGAATCTTGATGGCCAGGTCATCGGGTCCCGTCCAATCCGGATGACGGGAGGCCGAACGCTGATCGACGCCCTCGGGGAGGGTCCGCATGGCGGCCACTCGTGGGTTGACTTTCTGTCCCAGCAACATGCCGCCACCGCCAGGCTTGGCACCTTGACCAATCACCACCTCGATCGCATCGGCTCGGCGCAAATCATCCGGATTAAAACCGTAGCGCGACGGCAGACACTGGTAGACCAGGGTCTTCGAGGCATCGCGCTCCTCGTTGGTCATCCCACCGTCGCCCGTCGTGGTCGAGGTGCCCATCTCGGAGGCCGCCCGACCAATCGCCTGCTTGACGTTCGCTGAGAGGGAGCCAAAGCTCATGCCGGCGATCGTGATCGGAATTTCGAGCTCAATTGGCTTGGTCGCGAAGCGCGTCCCCAACACGGTTTTCGTCGAGCATCGCTCCCGATAACCTTCGAGCGGATACCGCGACAGTGAGGCCGCCAGTAACAACAAATCGTCAAAATGCGGGACCCGGCGTTTCGCGCCAAGACCCCGAATTTCATAGAGGCCCGTGCTCGAGGCGCGATGGATGTAATCGAGGATTTGCCGATCAAAGGAGGCGGATTCTTCACCTGATCGGTTCGGAGAGATCGGCGAATTCAGCGATGTCGCCGAATCGGGATTCGTCGGAATATCCGGCGCGCTTGTCGTGCTCAATTTTGTGTTCATCCTAAGGCTCGACATGAAGGTTCAGTATTCCTGGTCAGCATCTGCATTCCAGTGATAGAGCGTGCGCGCCGAAGCGACCCGCTTGAAAGTCTGTGGGTCGTGCTGCAAACCGGCCTGATTCAATAAATCACCCACGACCTGAAGGTCGCTCTCCGTCATTGGCTCGATCTGCGCATCCGCACCCAGCGACGCGATTGTGCCGCGCACATACAGGACGGCTTCGTAAAGAGAATCCCCGAGGGCCTGCCCGGCGTTACCGCAAATCACCATTCGACCGGCCTGCGCCATAAAGGCCGAGAAGCTTCCGACCGAGCCGCCCACCACGATGTCACCTCCCTTGAGGGAAATCCCACAACGCAGGCCGGCGTCCCCCTCGATCACCAATAATCCGCCGTGGGCCGAAGCACCCGCGCCGTTTGAGGCGAAGCCGGCCACATGCACCCGACCACTCATCATGTTTTCGGCAACCCCCGTGCTGGCACTGCCCTCGATCCGGACATGAGCCTGCTGATTCATGCCGGCTGCGTAATAGCCCGCATGGCCGTGAATCGTGACCTCAACGGGGGCATTCAGGCCAACCGCAATGTTATGGGCCCCGTCAGGGTTGTGAATCTCCACGCGACAGCCGGCAAGCGTTTCGGACGGGCCATGCAGGCGTTGATTGACACTGCGCAGGCTCTCCTGCGCCAGATCAAAGCTTAGCGTTTCCACACGTACATTTCCTCTGGAGCGGGTTCAAAAACATTCGCGTGCTTGACGCCTGGCAGATGCGCCAGCGAGCGAAACTCGGACGCGATCGCCACGTAATCATCGGTCTCGGCGACGACGGCGGGCTTGCAGGCAAAGGGGTCGCGGATGAGCGCCAATTCCGTCGCGGTTCCCATCAAAAACGTATAGAACCCATCGAGCGCTTCGAAACCCTTTTGCAACGCGCCCGGGAGGTCATCGCCTTCGCGCAGGCGCCATTCCAGAAAGCGACATGCCGCCTCGGTATCGTTATCGGTATCGAAATGAATCCCGCGGGGCTCGAGCATGCGCCGAATTCCGTTCGGATTCGACAACGAGCCATTGTGGACGAGGCAAAAGTCTTCGCCCGCGGTGAATGGATGGGCGCGGTCGGGGGTCACGGCTGATTCGGTCGCCATGCGGGTATGGCCCACTAAATGGGTGCCGCGAAGTGACTCGAACCCGTAACGCTCAGCGACTTCCGCGGGCGTACCAATGTCCTTAAACAGGTCAATACTTCGCCCGGCCGACATCAGATGCAAGGCGGGCGCATAGCCCGTAATCCACTGTCGAACGGGCGCAACCCCGCCCTCGAACGCGATCACGGCCTGATTACCACGCACCCGGGCGCTCGCCGCGACCCCGAGGGCTGCGTTCAGCGCGGCGACCAATCCGTGCCAGTCGTACATTGCACCTGCGTCAGTTAAGCCCGAATACAAACTGATCTGACGCTGGCCCTCAGGCAGCGGATCGGAAAACACAGCCATCCCCGCCGAGTCAGGGCCACGGTCGCTCATCCCGATCAGCATCGGGACCATCAACTCGCCCA
>CAIPGD010000418.1 GCA_903864485.1 uncultured bacterium
CCTTCCGGCAATAGAGCATGGGCGAGAGGGGCTAAAACCCCAGCCAGAAGCACCGCTGCAAGAAGCAGGAACCATTCAACTCGGCCGAATAATCGGCGCTCAACAACCAGTGGATCGTTCATATCAGGTCGAATCTTCTCAATCGTCTCAAGACTCGAGCGCGCGACCGCGCATTGCGAACAAGCCCTGAGGGCGCTTCTGAATGAAAGCAATGATTCCAACAAGGATCGCGATCTTGGCGATCACGGCCCCCACCGAGGGCTCCAGGAATTTAGAGACCAGGCCCAGACCGAAGCCCGCGAACACCGTCCCAGCAAGTTGTCCGACGCCCCCAAGAACCACGACCATAAAGGAATCAATGATGAAACTCTGGCCGAGGTCCGGCCCGACGTTGCCGATTTGACTCAACGCAACACCCGCCAGACCGGCGACACCAGACCCGAGCCCAAAGGCCATCAGATCGACCCGATCGGTTGGCACGCCAATCGCCGAAGCCATTGGCCGGTTTTGGGTCACCCCGCGCACAAAGAGGCCCAATCGGGTCTGTGACAGGAGCAGCGCGATCATCAGCAAAACCGCCAGCGAAAAGCCGATGATGACCATTCGATTCCAGGGCAGGGTAGCCCCTGCGATGCTCAGCGCACCCGACAGCCAGCTGGGATTTTGGATTTCCACATTTTGTGGTCCGATCAAGGTCCGAACCGTCTGAATCAGGGCCAGGGAAATACCCCAGGTGGCCAGCAGGGTTTCGAGTGGTCGGCCATAAAGGTGTCGGATGATCGTGCGCTCGAGCAGTGCCCCCACCAGTGCCGCCGCGAAAAAGGCAACCGGCAGCGCAACGAGCGGGTACCAGTCAAAGGCCTGTGGAGCCCAGGCCCGAAACGCGGTCTGGACGCCCCAGGTCGAATACGCACCAATCATGATCATTTCGCCATGAGCCATGTTGATGACGCCCAACAACCCATACGTGATTGCGAGACCCATCGCGGCGAGCATTAAGATCGATCCCAGTGAGAGCCCGGCGAAGACCCGACCAAGCCACTCACCCCAAAGCAGCCGGGATTCGACTTGGGCGAGCGCAGCCACCGCCGCGCCCCGAACCCGGCGATCGGGATCCCCATCCTCGGCCGCAAGCTTGGCTAACAAAGTTCGGACCGCAGGCAATGGACTTGCGGCCAGCGTGCGGACCGCGTCGAGCCTGCGATCGGCCTCCGGCGCACTCGCGGCGGCGAAGGCATGCACCATGCGCAAGATCGGTAGAACCGCGGGATCGCGCTCGGCTGCCAGAGCCCGGTCAAGCACCGGCAACATCGACGCCTCGCCCTGCCCGCCCGGCCCAAGTAACTCGCGCACAGCGGTTAGCCGGATTTGTACATCGGGAGAAAATAAGCGAAGTAGGGCCAGCGCCGAATCCGCCTGCTGACGCAGCGCGTTGTTGGCCATGATCGCTTCGGGCTCAGCAGCGGGCTTCGCCACTGGAGTACCGCTTGCCGCATCGAACCACTTGCCATCGGCAGACAGCAAAATGGTGCCCGAAGGACCAGTCGCGAGTTCGCCATCGACCAGCGCCTTGAGGATTATCGCGACCCGAGGTTCGGCGGTCGCCACCAATTGTTCGATCGCGGCCACACGAACGTCAAACTCTTCGCTGGCCAGACCCTGCAGTGCTGGCTGAGAGACCTCGGCACGAGCCGCGGGATGCCCAACAAAGCCAGCCAAAACCAGTGCGAAAACAACGGCGCAAGGACCCGCCCGAAAAATCCAGCGGGCGAACA
>CAIPGD010000419.1 GCA_903864485.1 uncultured bacterium
CGGGGAATCAAAGGTGCCTGACTTTGCCAATTGCAGCGGCGCCACTTGGCCGTTCGTTGGATTGAATTGATACGGCTTGGTGGTGCGGGTCCAGGATCCCAGATTGAAGATGGCGCCCTCGTGGGCTGAGTCTGCTGACAGGCCAACGGTCCCTTTGACCGGGAGTTCGATGGGCTGAATTTCAAGGGATGACGACGGCGAAGAATGTGGCACCCGCAGCACGGAGCCGAGGACACCGTCTCGCTTTGCGATGTAGAGGCCATCCTTCGCAGTAGCGAGGCTCACAATCACGCTGGAACTTGCGGGTAGTACCACTTCGCCCTGCGCGAGGGTCGGGTTGCTCAGCGGGATCCGCAGGACCTTGAATCGGGGCGCATTGGCATCGGTTCGAACGTAAATCCAACCCCCGCCGAACTCAATCTCCACGACCTGATCGGCCTGGCTGATGACCGGCCGCCACCGTGCTTTGCCTTGGACGACGTCGTCGAGATCAGCCAGAAAAAGCGCATTTCTGCGGTCCACCCCGAACGCCACCACCATTGCAGCGATTCGCGTTCCGCGGATCTGGCTGATGTAGCCAGACGCGTAGTCGGGAAGATTGAGCTCGGGGGCTCGAGAGGGGCTAAATACGACTCGATCGTTCTGATCTTTCAATCCATCAATACGACGGAAATGTCTGGCCCGGTCGCCGAAACGCTCCGTTGCAGGTCGTTCTTGGTAATTTGATCGTAATCTAGAATAGAAAAACCCTGTACTGTCATCCAACCACGAAACACTGGCATAGCGGATCGCGTCCACTGGCTCTATGAGGGGGGCGCCGGTATTGACATCGACCACCTGCAGGGTCCCGATTTCACTCCCCCCAACCTGAACCGCATACGCGATTTTTTGACCGTCCGGAGACGGCGCAAAGTCCATGATGGCGTGTGGGCTGCCAACGGAGATGCTGAGTGGTTGTGGGTCGAAGATGACTTTTTCCGTTCCTGTTAAACCTTGCCTCCAGACCAGTCGGAACTGGTTGTCCTGCGGATCACGTTTCAAATAAAACCAACGATCACCAGCCGTGCGTCGAATCTGCGAAGCCGAACCACTCGCCGAATTTTCGACCTCGGTCAAGCGCGCCAATAAGGCCGCTCGGCCAGGGATTTTGCTCAAAATGTTGGTGGTCGCATTGGCCTGATCGCGCATCCATCCGGCAACGACTGGGTCTTGCGTGTTCTCCAGGAATCGGTAGGGATCTCCAACTGCGGTGCCCCAGTAGGTGTCACTGACCGAGGCGGCAGGTAGTGGCGGAGCAACTTCAACCCCCGCGATCTGCATCGCCAACGCAGTCACCACGCCTACCGTCAGGTTGATGCCAATCGACGCAATCCATTTCGCAGTCTTGTATTTCACAGAGTCGAGTTTTAAGGGGGTTAAGGGGACGCATTTGAAGACTGCGCGACTCAAAAGGAAGCGACTCAAAAGAACGCGATTCAAAAGGAAGCGATTCAAAAGGGGGCTGAGGCGTGGAATGTTAGGCATGGCGGCGGCGGGAAATTGGAGACATTGGACTCTAGGGGAAACCCTAGAAACGAGGTTTTTCGGGCCTCGGGCCGGGATTTGGACTGGAATCAGTACGTCGTCGCCAGCATAATTGAAAGCTGGAATCCATCTGGGTGGGTTCCCCGATTATAAAATCGCTACAGGAGAACACCATGACCGCGAAGATCAGCGCACCGGCCAAACGTCGCCAGTTTCTCAAAAATACCGCCGTAGGTGCTACGGGCGCTGCCGCATTGGCTGCCCCGATGATCAGCACGGCGCAACCCGTCACCTTTCGTTTTCAAAGCACGTGGCCTGCGAAAGATATCTTTCACGAGTACGCCAACGACTTCGCCAAGAAAGTCAATGACATGGCGGGCGGCCGTCTGAAAATTGAAGTGTTGCCCTCGGGCTCTGTAGTGCCGGCATTCCAGTTACTCGACGCGGTCAATAAAGGGACGCTCGACGGCGGCCATGGTGTTCTCGCGTATCACTACCCCAAGAGCAACGCGCTCGCACTTTGGGGGTCAGGCCCGGCGTTTGGCATGGACCCCAATATGGTGCTTGCCTGGCATTACTACGGTGGCGGGAAGGCGATCCTTGAGGAGATCTACAAGTCGCTCAACATCGACGTGGTTTCGTTTATTTACGGACCCATGCCGACCCAGCCCCTGGGATGGTTCAAAAAGCCGATCGCAAAGGTTGAGGATCTCAAAGGCCTCAAATATCGTACCGTCGGCTTGGCGGTAGATATCTTCACCGAACTGGGCTCAGCGGTGAATCCACTGCCCGGCAGCGAGGTGGTACCTGCGCTCGATCGCGGTCTGATTGACGCTGCGGAGTTCAATAACGCCACCTCGGACCGGATCCTCGGCTTCGCTGATGTGGTAAAGAACTGCATGCTGCAAAGCTTTCACCAGAGCGGTGAACAGTTTGAGATTCTGTTCAACAAGGGTAAGTACGACGCCTTGCCGGCCGAACTGAAGTCTGTGATTGATTACGCGGTTCAGGCGTCTAGCGCCGACATGAGCTGGAAGGCAATTGAGCGTAATTCGCAGGATTACATCGAACTGAAAAAGGCGGGCGTCAAGTTTTACAAGACACCCGATGCGATCCTTCGCGCCCAACTCGATGTATGGGACAAAGTGATTGCCAAGAAATCGGGTGAAAACCCCGCATTTAAGAAAGTTCTCGATTCGCAAAAGGCCTTCGCACAGCGCGCAGGTCAGTGGCAGAACGACTACATGGTCGATTTCAAGATGGCTTATAACCACTATTTCGCTGCCAAGAAAGCCTGATTGCCCGGGGTGTTTACCCCCTGACCTCCGGCCATTCGAGATTCGTCTCGAATGGCCGTTTTGTTTCAGTGTCCACGATGAATATTCAGAAGTTTCTCCATACGGCCGACCGCTTCAGCATGTTTGCAGGTAAGGCGGCGTCTTGGTTGATCGTCTCGTTGATGCTCGTAGTGTGTGCCGAGGTCTTCAAGCGTTATGCCCTTAATGCGCCGACGGCCTGGATTTACGATATCAACAACATGATGTACGGCACCCTGTTCATGATGTGCGGTGCCTACACGTTGGCTCAGGACGGTCACGTCCGGGGGGACTTTTTCTACGGCAGCATGAAACCGAGAACCCAGGCATTCCTGGATCTCGTACTGTTTATTATTTTCTTCCTGCCGGGTATCGGAGCCCTGACATGGGCAGGATGGACTTATTTCCATGACTCGCTCGCAATACACGAGCAGACATTTAGCGCGATGGCGCTTCCGGTTTATCCCTTCAAATTTGTCATCCCGCTGGCCGGGGTCATCGTGATGATCCAGGGCATTAGTGAAATTATTCGGTGCGCAGTCTGCCTCAAGACGGGCGAGTGGCCACCACGCCTCAAAGATGCTGAAGAAATGGATGTGGTCGAGCAGCAGCTTTCGGGTAGCGAGTTTGTCGACGATACGGCCCGCCGTGAGGCCATTGCCAATGCTAAATCCATCGAAGAATCGGCACATCAGCGCGCAACTGGCGGGGGTAAAGCATCATGAGTAATCCCGCGCTTGGGCTGACGATGCTAGGGCTAATCATCGTCGTGATCATGCTGGGGTTCCCGACAGCGTTCACGCTGATGGGGCTTGGCATGATGTTCGGATTTATGGCCTTCTACGATCCGGCGATCCCGTGGTACGACAATCGTATTTTTGACCTGATGGTGCAGCGCGCTTTCGGGGCGATGACCAACGAAACGCTTCTGTCGATCCCGTTGTTCGTGCTGATGGGCTACGTCATGGAGCGCGGCGCGCTCGTGGATCGGATGTTCAATAGCGTCCGGCTTGCTTTCCGCGGTGTGCCCGGATCACTAGCCGTAACTACCCTGATTATCTGTACGTTCTGGGGGATCGCAAGCGGTTTGGTTGGCGCGGTTGTGGTCTTGATGGGTGTCATCGCCATGCGTCCGATGCTCAATGCGGGCTATGACGTTCGGATGGCCTCCGGGGTCATTACCGCTGGCGGCACGCTGGGGATTTTGATTCCGCCTTCTGTGATGATCATCGTCTATGCCGCGGTGGCCGGGCAGTCCGTGGTCAAACTTTACGCGGCCGCGATGTTCCCCGGTTTTTTCCTGGCGTTCTTGTATCTGGTCTACGTGATCGGCTGGGCAATGATCGACCCGAAGGTGGCGCCGAAGCTACCGATCGAGCAAATGCGCGCGCCCATTTCGCCTTGGGTTGCACATCTTTCGACGGTTTACTCATCGCGGATGTTGCCGACGCTCCTGACCGCGGTGGTGTTGCCCGGACGAGCGCTACAAGGCGCTGGCAGGGAGTTGCAAATCACCTGGCTGCGTCTGGTGTGGGCCCTCTTCCGAGCGCTGGCTCCCGTTTGGCTGGCGGCAGTCTGCCTAGGGGCCACCTGGTGGTATGTCGTCATCCA